>DAINBW010000058.1:0-10041 GCA_036732745.1 Spirochaetales bacterium
ACCGCCTCCTCCGCGCCGCGCACGACGCCGCCCTCGCCGCCAAGGCGCCCGTCCACGTCGGCAAGATCCTCTCCAGCGACTCCTTCTACACGGAGGACCCGGACCAGTGGAAGCTCTGGGCCAAGTTCGGCGTCCTCGGCGTCGAGATGGAGACCGCCGAGCTCTACACCCTCGCCGCCAAGTACGACGTCGAGGCCCTCGCCATCCTCACCGTCAGCGACCACCTCGTCACCCACGAGGCCACGCCGGCCGAGGAGCGCGAGACCCGCTTCCGCGCGATGGCGGAGATCGCCTTCCAGGCCCTCCTCGCGAAGTAAAAGGGGGGAGCGCCCCGCGGCGCGGGTTCGGGAAGCGTTTCCGGACCAGGCGCGGCGGTGGACTTTGAAAGGACCTGGCGGGACGGGTCCTGTCGCGGCAAAAAGGACCACGCAAGCGTGGTCGCTTTTTGCCGCGCCACCCGTCGTCCCGCCGCTCCCCGGAGCGTGCTTCGCCGCCTTTGGGCCAACCACGCCGCGCGGTTTCGCGGCGGGCGCTTCCCGCCGCGTTTCGCGGGAACGGGGGGCGGCAGGCACGCGGCTCCCCCTCGGCCGAGCCTCCTCGGCGCTCCGCGCCTGCGGGGTCTCGGCCTGCCCCCACTCCTTCAACGAGTAGCCTCCAGACGCTTGCCGTTCGGCGCGCGGGGTGGGTAGTGGCGCTCCTCCACCCAGGCCCGCCAGCCCGCCTCGAACTCCGCCTCCGTCAGGCCGAGGGAGGCGCCGAGGTCGCCGCCGTTGCGGACGAGCTCCAGGACCTTCGGCATGCCCCAGGTCTCCTTGAGGTAGGCGAGGAGGAGGTAGCCGACCTCGTAGATCGAGCCGCGGTCGTCCTTGAAGTCCTCCCCGAGTTCGGCGAGGCTGGGGTAGTCGCCCGCGGCCAGGTAGTCGAGGCGCCGCGGATCCACGAACTCGCCGTTCTCGTACAGGGCCAGGGCTTCCCAGAGCCAGCGCGGGCGGTTCGTGAAGCGGCGATTGAGGAGGAGGGAGACCGAGTGCGCGTATTCGTGCGTCGCGATCTCCGGAGCGTCGGGGACGTTGAGGAGTTCGAGGCGGTAGGGGCCGACGACACTGCCGGTGGAGCCCGCGTAGGCCGCGCCGATGGTGGCCGCCTGCGAGTTTTCGTAGTCCCTCGCGTAGCCCCAGAGGTGGACCGTCCGCGTGCCGAGCCGGCCCGGCTCGACGCCGAGGTCGGCGGCGACGCGCGCGGCGTTCGCCTCGAGCCTGGCCAGGACGGCCTCGCCGTCCCCGCGCGAAACGCCGTCGTGGAGGATTACCGTGAAGCCGCCCCCCGACAGGCGCCGCCCGGCGCCCGGAGCCGGACGCTCCGCGCCGCAGGCGGCGAGCGTCGCGATCGCCGCCGCCAGGAGCAGGCCCGGCGCGGGCCGGGCGGTTCCGCCGGGCTGGTTGCGGCACGGCAACTTTTCCTTCGCCTTCCTTCCGGCGCCCCCGGGCGCCCTTCGGCTGCCCTTCATGGTAGGGGCTCGGGCGCGGCCGGCGCAAGGGCCGGGAAGCCGGGCGGCGTTTCGCCTTGACCCCGGCGGCGCTTCGCGGCTATCGTGGCGCGGGCGGCCGCGGGAACCCGCGCGCCGCGTCGAGACGGCATGGCAAGGAGCGGAACATGAAGCAAGCATCCCCGCGGGGAAGGCCCGCCCCGACGGCGGCCGCCGGCTTCGTCCTCCTCGCCCTCCTCGCCGGACTCCTCGGCGGCTGCGGCCGGCTCGAGTCCATTCCCGCGCCGCCGCCCTACGACAGCGCGGAGGCCTTTCTCGCCTCGCGGCCGCACGCCGAGATCGTCCTTGGCGGCTCCAGCCTCGTCGTCATGGAGCCGAGCTCCTCGGCCCTCGTCTACGGCCTCGGACTCCTCGCGGTCGGCCTCGGCCTCCGCTTCCTGGCCACGCGGCGCGGCGAGCGCTCGCGGCTTTGGTGGGGCGTCTCCCTCGTCCTTTGGGGCCTCGGCGCGATCCTGGCCGGGACGAGCTACCAGGCCTTCGGCTACGAGATAAAGTACGCGGGCCGCGCCGCGCCGGCCTGGACGAGCTGGTGGGAAATCCTGTACCTCCTCGCCTCGGTCGCGAGCATCGACGCGATGGCCCTCGCGGTGGCCCATTCCTCCCTCGCCGGCAAGGCGCGGCGGCGCCTGGTCTTCTACGCGGCGCTCAACGCGGGGCTCTACGCCCTCGTCTGCCTCGCGGGCGCCTTCCTGCCCGACAAGTTCCTCGTCTCCTTCGAGCTCATGGTCATCTTCGCCTGGCCCGGCTATCTCGTCTTCCTGGCCGTCAACGCCAAGCGTTATGCGAAATCAAGGTCGCCCCTCGATCGCTCCTACGTGGGCGTCTGGCTCGGCCTCTTCGCCGTCACGGCCGCCTACTACGCCTATCTCCGGCTCGGCTTCACCGAGGCGCTCTGGGCCCGGGGACTCTGGTTTTCCGCGAACGATCTCCTCCACGCCGGCCTCGTCGCGTGGATGCTCTATATAGGCCTTGGCGTGGCGCCCAAGGTGAAGGACCTGCGGGAATAGGGAGCATTGGCATGGACATCGCGTTTTCCTACGAACTGACCTGGGAGGACTTCCTCGATTCCCAGATGACCCACAACCGCCATTCCGAGGCCGTGAAACGCGGCATACGGAAGACGAGGACCGGCATGCTGAGCTTCTATGTCTTCGTCCTCCTCGTCCTCTATCCGGCCTTGTCCGCCGGCGTCAGGACACTCGTCCTCGCCGCGGTCTTCGCGCTCGGCGCCGCGCACATCGCCCTCGTGCCCAAGCTCTACGAGCTTCGGGTCGCGCGCCTGTCGCGGAAGCTGATCAAGCGGGCGAGCTCGGACAAGGCCATCGGGACCAAGAAGCTCCAGGTCAAGGACGGCGAAGTTCGCTACAAGGAAAAATCGGGGACGACGAGGATCGCGATCGAAGCGGTCACGGCCCTCCTCGAGTCTGAGCGGAACTTTTTCGTCTTCTTCGGCGAGGGCGCGCCCGTCATCTTCCCGAAGGACTCAGGCGGCGACCGGGAAGGGCCGAGAAGCGTGTTCGAGCTCCTTAAGGAGCAAAAGGCGCGGCGCGAGGCCGGGGCGCCTTCAGCCTAGCCGGGGCGGGCCCCCGCGGGGATGCGCCGGGCCCTCGCCCTTCAGGCGCCTTTGGAGACGAGGGCGAAGTAGTGGCAGCCGAAGCCGTCTTCAAAGAGGTCGTAGGTGTGGCGGAGCTTTTCGACGCGGAAGCCCGCGGCGGCCAGGACCTTCCGTAGGCTCGCCTCGTCCGAGTAGTAGTGCGGGATCTCGACCTCGGGCCCTTCGGTCTTGAGGATGGTGTTCCCGTCCAGGCGGGGATGCCTGCCCGAGGCGAAGCTCGGGCTTTCCTTGGAACAGAAGGTCGCGTAGAGTTCGCCGCCCCGCCTGACCACGCGGCCCATCTCCGCCAGGATGCCGCCGATGCCGGCGGAGTCGGTGTGCGAGACGACGTGGTAGGCGAAGAGGCAGTCGAAGGCGCCGTCGGGGAAGGGTAGGGCCGCCATGTCGCAGACGGCCGTCCGCAGGGACAGACCCCGCGCCGCGGCCTTCTCTTCGGTCTTGGCGACGGCGAGAGGCGAGAGGTCGACGGCCGCCACCTCGAAGCCGCGCTCCGCGAAGAGGATGGCGTTGCGCCCGAGGCCGCAGCCCAGGTCCAGGACGCGGCGGAAGCCTTTCGCCGCCCAACGCGCCGCGGGGTAGTAGAGGTCCTCGGCGGCCTCCTCCCAGACGGGATCGGTGGACAGCTCCCAGCTCCAGGCCTTGGGCCCCGCGGCCGGGCCCGCGGGCCGGGACGCCGCGGCCGCGCCCGGCGCGGCTTCGATGCCGGCCAACGCGCGCTCCGCCTATTTGCCGCCGAGCTCGAGGATGCGCTCGACCTCGCCGCGGGAAACCTTCACCGCGCGGGCGATCTCGTCGGCGCTCCAACCCTGGCGGGCCAGCTTGCGCACGGTTTCCTGGATGGAGGACGGCGGGGCGCCGCGGTCGCGCTTGGCGCCGCCCTCCTCCTTGAGGAGGGTGGAGAGGAGCTTGAGTTGCTCCTGGGCCTGGCGGTTGACCTCCTCGAGGCGGGTCTCCGCGCGGGCCAGCCACTCGCGGGCCTTCTGCGCCTCGGCGATGCGCTTCTCCGCGTCGGCGAGGACGCCGTCGAGCTCGCCGAGCTTGCGGGCGGCCTCGTCGGCGCGCTCCTTGCCGGCGGAGAGTTCGTCCACGGTCTTCTTGATCTCGAGGACGCGCTCGGGCAGGCGCTTGAGCTCCGCGCCGATGAGGCCAGCGGCCTTCTCCAGGTTCTGGATCGACTGGAAGTTCTTGTCCACGGCGTCGGCCGTCGCGTCCAGGATCTCGGCCTTCTTCTCGAGGCGCTCGTACTTGGCCTCGGTCTCGCCGGAGAGCTCGAGGAGGCGGCGGATCTTGGCCTGGGCCTCGGCGAGGGCGTCGCTCTGGCCGGTGACCTCCTCCACCTTGCGGTCCACGCCCTGCGACACCTGCGCGAGGCGGGCAAAGTCCTCCTCCAGGGCGTCGACGCGGCGCTTCTCCGCCAGGAAGCGGGTGACCTTCTGGTTGACCTCGTCCTCCAGGCGCTTGACGCGGCCGAGCTGGTTTTCGATCTCGGCGATCTCCGCCTTGCGGGAGTCGAGGCGGGCCAGGTCACCCTTCATCGTCTCGATGGAGGCGCCGAGCTTCTCCTTGAGCTCGTCGGCGCGCTCGAAGACCTTGGTCTGGGCGACGAAGGCCTTCTGCTCCTTGTCGATCTCCGCCAGGACCTGGGCGAGGCGGGCGGCCTCGGCCTCCACCTTCCCGAGGGACTGGGCGCGGCTCGTCTCGATCTTGAGGACGATGTCCTCCGCGGCGGAGCGGAAGTCGCGCAGGCGGTTCTCGGTCTCCGCCTCGATCTCGCGGCGGCGGCGCTCCACGTCGGCGGCGAGGTTCTCGTAGCCGCGGGAGAAGCCGTCCAGGGCGGTGGCGATGCGCGAGGAGAGGTCCTGGCGGAGCTCCGCGGTGCGGTCCGCGAGGCCGGAGAGCTCCTTGCCGAGGCGGTCGCGCTCGGCCTGGGCCTGGCCGATGTAGGAGTCGCGCTGCTTCTCGTAGTCGCCGCGGTAGCTCTGCGCGAGGCCCTCGGCGTTGGCCTTGAAGGCCTCGAACTCGGCGCGCACGCGGCGCTCGGACTCGGCGACGGCGGCGGAGAAGTCGCGCTCGAAGGCGGCGGCGGCGGCCTGGACGGCGGCGCGGGTCTCGGCCACGCGGGACTCCTCGGCGCCGACGACCGCGTCCAGGGCGGAGAGGCGCTCCTCGAGGCCGCGCTCGGCGGCCTTCACGCGGGCCTCGGCGTCGAGGCCGAAGCGCGAGAGCTCGCCCTGGACGTAGGCCTCCGCGGTCTTGCGCGCGTCGGCGGCGTCCTGGCGCACGCTTTCCTTGAGGGCGGCCAGGGCCTCCTGGGCCATGCCGGCCTGGGCGGAGATGCCGTCCTGCACGGCGGAGGCGCGGTCGCGCATCGTCTCGAGCTGCTCGAGGACGCGTCCCTGGGTCTCCGCCATGCGCCCGCGTAGCTCCTCGAGGCTCGCCTTCTCGGCGGCCGCGCGTTCCTCCGCGGAGCGGGCGGCCAGCTCCTCGAGGGAGCGGTCGAGCTCGGCCTTCCAGGACTCGAGGCGGGCGTCGACGGCCTCGCTGCGGGTCTTGAGGCCGGCGAAGAAGTCGTCCTCGAAGAGCTTGAGCTTCTCCGAGACGTTTTCGTAGGCGCGGGCCTTGAGGGCGGCCAGCTCCTCCTCGAGGGAGCGCATGCCCTCGCGGAGCTTGGCGGTCTCGGCGAGGAAGCCCTCCTCGAAGCGGGCGCGGCGGTCCTCCAGCGCGCGCCCGAAGGCGGCGAAGTCGTTCTCCACGCGGCGGCCGGTCTGGTCCATCGCGGCGCGCAGGCCCGACTCGAGGGCGCCGATGTCGCTCTCCACGGCCTCGAGGCGGGCGAACTTCGCCTCCACCGCGGAGCCGTACTCGGCGATGCGGCGCTCGAACTCGCCGAAGGCGCGGGTCTCCAGGGCGGCGCCCTCCTCCGCGAGGCGGGCGGCGAAGGCCTCGCGCTCCCGGGCGGCGCGGGCGATGAGCTCGGCGGCCGCGGTCTCCACTGCCTTGAGTTCGGCCATCGCCTCCTGGGCCTCGGCCTTGGCCTCCGCCTTGAGGTTCTTGACGAAGGCCTGGGTCTCGGCGGCCTTGTCCTTGGCCGCCTGGCCGATCTGCGCGAACTTCTCCTCGACCGTCTCCTTGAGGCGGGCGGCCTTGAGGTCGGAGGATTCCTTGAGCTTTTCGAAGGCGGCGTCCTCGAGCTTGTTCGCCTCCACGCGGGCCTTCTCGAAGGCGCGGGCGATGTCCTTCTCCGCCTCGCGGCGGCCGGACTCGGCGAGGGCCAGGCTCGACTCGGCCTCGGCCCGGGCCTTCTCGAGGAGGGCGCGGGTCTCCGCCAGGCGCCGCTCCACGTCGAGGGTCACCTCGTCGCGGAAGGCGGCCAGGGCGGCCTGGTTGTCGCGGGCGAAATTCTCGCGGAGGGCGGGGAGCTCGCGCTCCACGACGGCCATCGTCTTCTCCGCCTCGCCGAGCTTGCGGGCGACCTGGTCGGTGAACTCGCTCTCCGCGTGGAGGCGGGCGAGGTTCTCGTCGACGCGGGCGGTCATGTCCATGAGGCGGCCGAGGACGGAGTCGTACTCGCCGAGGCGCTTTTCGATCTGGCCGATGGCCTCGGCGCGGGCGGAAAGCCCCTCCTCCACGGACTGGAGGCGCTTCAAGAGCTCCTTGGCGGCCTTCTGCTGGACGTCGAGCTCGATGCCGTAGCGCTGGAGGTCCTCGGAGCGCTTGTCCACATAGGCGGAAAGGTCCCCCTGGAGCTTGTCGGCGAACTTCTTCACCTTCTCGAGGGAGCGGTTGTCCCGGTCGAGCTGGCGATAGAGCGCGAGGATGACGACGACGATGCCGAGGGTAATGAGGTTTCCCGTCGTGAAGAGCATTCCGGACTCCCGCTTAAGGCGTTTAGGCTAGGCGCGAGTATAGAGTATTTCCCCCGCGAACGGAAGGCCGAAGACTCTCTTGGACGGCGCTTCGATGATGGCTTGACGGAATAGAGATTTTGTTATAGATAATATGTACGCCGTAATTATTTTTAGGCGTACCGCAAGGAGATCTTCATGAAGCGCATCCTCTTCGCCGCCTTTGTCGCCCTCGTCCTCTGCCTCGGCGCCGCCGCCCAGTCCGCCGACGCCATTTCCAAGGCCTCCACCACCCAGTACTACGCCAAGAGCTCCCTCCAGGGCGAGGATCTCTGGAAGGCCCTCGAGACCATGCAGTGCGCCATCTCCGTCGCCACGGTCAACGCCGACGGCAGCCCGAACGCCGCCGTCGTCATCCCCGGCGTCACCAAGGACCGCAGCGCCCTCGTCTTCGGCCTCGCGCCGAACCAGACGATCGAAAACTTCAAGGCGAGGAAGTTCGCCGTCGTCACCGCCTACATCTACGCCCCGACCGCGACCGAGAAGCTCGACCGCAACAAGGGCGCCCGCATCGTCGTCGAGTACATCTCCGATCCCGCGGAGATCAAGCGCCAGATCGAGGACAACAAGAATCCCCGCATCACCGAAAAATCGACCTTCATGAAAATCGTCAGGGTGATGCCGCTCGGCTGATTTTATGCTATACTAGATTCAGGCGCGGAACCGGACCGAGTGTTCCGCGACCTTTTACCCCCCGATACGGAGCCCCGGCGGGCTTCATTCGAGCGACCGGCCGCCTTCCCCCGAAGGCGGCCCCTTTTTTTTGTCGCCCGCCCCGGGGCCCCGCCCCGGGGGGCCCCGCGCCTTGGCGGCCCCGGCCTTCCGTGCCCGGGCGACGGTGGCCTCGGCCCCGGCCTTCCGCCGCCGGATGGCCGGGGCTATAGTTGGGGTGGGGCGAGACGCCGAGGCGCGACTCGTCCCATCGGAGGGGGCATGGACCTGGATCGAAGGGAGTTCCTCGCCGCGCTCGCCCGCTTCGGCGCCGGGGCGGCTATGGCCCTGTACGCGCCCGGGCGCCTTTTCGGCGCGACGCCGGCGGTGCCCGCGGCCGCCGGGGCCGCCGGGGCCGCGGGGCCGGACCTCGTCGCGGTGCGGAACGCCGCCCCCGACCGGCTCTTCGCCGCGGGCATCAAGGCCCTGGGCGGCATGGGGCGCTTCGTGAAGAAGGGCGCCGTTGTCGTCGTGAAGCCGAACATCGGCTGGGACGTGGGGCCGGAGCTCGCGGCGAACACGAACCCGCGCCTCGTAAAGGCCATCGTCGAGGCGGCCCTGGCCGCCGGCGCGAAGAAGGTCTACGTCTTCGACCACACCTGCGATTCCTGGCGGGCCGCCTACCGGAACTCCGGCATCGAGGCGGCGGCGAAGGAGGCGGGGGCCTCGGTCGCCCCGGCCGACGCGGAATCCTACTACGGCGCGGTGAGCCCCAAGGGCGCGACCCTCCTCCGGAGCGTGAAGGTCCACGAACTCATCCTGGAGGCGGACGTCTTCATCAACGCGCCCGTCTTGAAGAGCCACGGCGGCGCGGGCATGACCGCGGCGATGAAGAACCTCATGGGCGCGGTCTGGGACCGGGGCGCCTTCCACTCGCTCGGCCTGGACCGCGCGATAGCCGAAGCGGGCCTGGCGGCGCGGCCGACCCTCAACGTGATCGACGCCTCCAAGGTGATGCTCTCCGGCGGGCCGCGGGGCAACCCCTCAAGCCGCTACGCGGAGCTCGGGATGCAAATCCTCTCCACCGACCCCGTCGCGGCCGACGCGGCGGCGGCCAAGGCCTTCGGGCCCGGCCCCGCGGCCTATCCCTACATCAAGGCGGCGGCCGGCCTCGGGCTCGGGCGCTACGACCTGGAGGCGCTCGCGATCGAGCGCATCACGCTCTAGTGCTGCTCCGCCCCGGGCGGCTCCGCCGGGCCAGGATCGCGGCCGCGGCCCTCGTTCTCGGCCTCTTCGCCCTGGCCTTCGCGCCCTGGCCGGGCGGCTCGGGCGCCCCGGCCGGGGCCCTGTCGAAGGGCCAGCTCTTTCCGGCCCTGCTCTCCCTCCTGGCAGCCCCGGCGCGCGGAGCTGCGGGCCTCGCGGCCGCCTCCGCCGCCCTGGCCCTCGGCGTCGCGGCCGCCGTCGTCGCCGCGGTCGCCGCGCTGACCCTCCTTTTCGGGCGGCTCTACTGCGCCTCCCTCTGTCCCTTGGGCGCGCTCCAGGACCTCCTCGCCGCCCTGGCCGGCCGGCGCCGCCGACGCAAGGCGCGGTATGCGCCCTCGCGATGGGCGGTCCAGGGCGCCGTCCTGGCCGCGGCCGTCGCGGCGGCCCTCGGCGGGGGCGGCCTCCTCCTCGGCTTCCTCGAGCCCTATTCGGCCTTCGGCAAGGTCGCGGCGGGGCTCTGGCGCCCCCTCCTCGAGCTCGCGAACAACGCCGCGGCCGGCCTGTCGCGGGCCCTGGGCTCCTACGAGGCGGCCTACCTGCCCCTGTCCTGGGAGGCGGCGCGGGCCGGCGCGGGCGCGGCCGTCCTCCTTCTCGTCGGGGCTCTGTCCCTGCTCCGCGGGCGGCTCTTCTGCAACCTCCTTTGCCCGAGCGGGGCCATCCTCCGCCTCCTGGCGCGCCGGCCCCGCTTCGGTCTCCGCCTCGATCCGGCGGCCTGCACCGCCTGCGGCGCCTGCGAGCGCGCCTGCCGCGCCGCCTGCGTCAGGCCGCGGGGCGGCGGCTTTGACGAGGATCGCTGCGTCCGCTGCTTCGACTGCCTGGACGCCTGCCCCACGGGGGCCGTCAGCTTCGGGCGCTTGCCGCGCCGCGGGCCGGCCGCCGCGAGGCCCGCGAGGCACTCCCCGCCGGTCGTCACGGCGGCGGCCGCCGCGAAGCCCGCCGCCCCGGGCGGCAAGGCCGCGCCGGCCGCGAGCCCCTCCGGCGACGGGGGGCGCCGCGCCTTCCTGCGGGCCGCCGGACTTGTCCTGGCCGCCGCGGGCGGCGGTCTTGCCTTCGGCGCGGCC
>DAINBW010000059.1:0-10002 GCA_036732745.1 Spirochaetales bacterium
CGCCGCGAAGAGGACGTCGGCCGAGGTGAAGTCGTTCGGTTCCACGAGGTCGTTCCGGATCTCCTCGACCTCGTAGCCGGCGCGGTCGAGGAGCGCCTCCAGGCCCTCCCGGTCGAACCAGCGGTCCCAGGTGCGGTAGAGCCGCGGCTCGTCCTCGCCCTCGACCAGGACCAGGGATTGGCTCGCGAGCGCCCGCGCCTCCGGGAAGGAGAAGCTTTCCTCGAGGACGAGGTGCGGCCGCTCCGCCCAAAAGCCGGATCCCGCGGAACGGTACCAGCCGCGGCCGGGCTTCCGTTCCTCCGCCAGTCCGGGGCCGAAGACGTCGAAGACGAGGAGCCCGCCGGGGGCCAGGGCGCGCGAGGCCTTTTCAAGGAGGAGCTCACCCGCCGCGGGCGGCACGGCCCCGAAGTCGCAGTAGATCATCATCACGAGGTCCCAACCCCCGCCGAGCTCCTCCCGGAGGTAGTCGCCGCGGCGATAGTCGATGGGAAGGCCCGCCTTCGCGGCCGCGTCCCGCGCCCGCCCGATCGCCGGCGCCGAAATGTCAATGCCGCATATCGCGTGGCCGCGGGCGGCCAGCGCCTCGGCGTACAGTCCCGGTCCGCAGCCGAGGTCGAGCACCCGCGCGGGGCGCCGCGCGAGCTTGCCCTCGATCCAGGCCACGGCGCGGTCGCGCTGGCTCTTCCGGCGGGTGGCGGCGTCCGTGCTTTCGTCCAGTTGCGCGGCGAGGAGCCTTTGGCCGATCCAGGGATCGGTCCAGATCGAGGCGGGGGAGGTTTCGAAAAGCGCCGGCCTGGCGGCCAGTCGCAGCAGGGTGTGTGCGTCCATATCCTATCCTTGTTTCGCTTGTTTTGTCCGCGCGCGCCGTCGGCGGGCGGAAGGCGATGGCCGTGTCGGGGAAGAGCGACGGCCGCGTGGCGAAGGGGGATGTTAGGAGCGCATGGGAGGACAGTAGCGAAGGGGCGCGCCGCCTGTCAAGCCTGAGCCGCTTCCCGTCGCCGGCCGCCCGTCGCCGGCCTCGCGTCGACGGCCTGCCATCGCCGGTTGGCCGCCGCCGCTCAGCGCTTGCCGCCCGCGGGGTCCCGCCCCCCCGCGGGCTTTCGCGGCCCGACGCTTGACAAGCGGCGTCTCGCGGGCGAGGGTGGAAACGGCAAAGGGGGAATCATGCGCGGCGCGAGAACCACGAGGCTCCGGAAGCTTTCCATGCTCGGCTTCGACCTCGTCGAAAACGGGCACAACTTTGTCGCCATTCTCGAGTTCGACGTCACCAGTCTCCGGAAGACCTTGCGGGAGCGGCGCGTCGCCGGCGAGGGCGGCTCCCTGTTCTCCTTCCTCCTCAAGGCGATCGCGACCTGCCTCGCGGAGATGCCCGAGTTCAACTCGATCATCGACTACCGCCGCACCACCGCCTTCGACGAGGTGGACCTCAACATCCCGATTGAGGTCGAGCGCGGGGGCCGGCTCGTGACCAAGCAACATATCGTCCGTGGCGCGAACCGCAAGTCCTGCGCGGAGATCGCCGCCGAGATCCAGGCTTCCAAGACCGGCGGCGGCGACGAGAGCGGCTACGTGTTTTCCACCCTCCTTCAGGTCCTCCTGACGTCGATCCCGCGGCGCGCGAGCGTCTTGCTCCTCCGCTCCCTCCTCAAGAACCACGCGAAGGTGAAGGAGCTCTCCGGCACGGTCTTCGTGACCTCCGTCTCGATGTTCTCGAACGTGCCCGGCTACGTCATTCCCTACATCGGCGGCCCCAAGGCGGTGTCCTTCGCCCTCGGAAGCACGGTGAAAAAACCGGTCGTCCGGCGCGAGGCCGTGGAGATCCGCGAGATGATCAACATGACCGTGGTCTTCAACCACGACATCGTCGACGGGGCGCCCGCCGCGCGCTTCATCAACCGCTTGCGGAAACTCGTCGAGCTCGAACCCGGGGCGATACTCTAGCCCCGGCCGTCCGTCCGCTCCCCGATCGGCCCGCCTCCGGCCCGGCGCGCGGCCCGACCCGCGCCCCCTTCCCCAAGGGGCCCGGCGGGAGCTAGAGTGGTCGCGTGATTCCGCCCCTCAGCATCGCTTCCTTCAACGCCGAAAACTTTTACCTCCTCGTCGAGGGCGTCGACTCCCGCGCCGCGCTCGAAGCGCTCCAAGGACGCGACTATCTGGCGATGAACGCATCCATCTTCAACCCTAACAAGGAACGCTCCAAGATCGCCGAAATAGCGCGGACCATCCTGGAGGCCGACTTCGACCTCGTCGGGCTCTGCGAGGTCGGCGGCATGGAGACCCTCGCCGCCTTCAACCGCCTCTACTTGGAAAGCCGCTACGACTGCTTCCTCCACGAGGAGAATTCGCGCCGCGGCATCTTCGTCGGCGCCCTCCTCAAGAAGGGCCGCTTCCCCGGCGCCCGCGCGCGCAACATGCCCGGCGCCTTCTCCCGGAACCTCCTCCGCCTCGACCTGGGGCCCGCCGGCGGCGACCTCGAGGTCTTCGTCGTCCACCTCAAGTCCCAACACGGGCCCGACCGCGGCCTTGAGCAGCGCATCCGCGAGGTCGAGCGCCTCGCCTCCCTGGTTCGGACCCGAAACTGCGTCGTGATGGGCGACTTCAACGGCATCCTGATCCGCGGCGAGGCGCAGTTCGAGTACGATCCCTTCCTCCGGCTGCCCTTCCGCGACGTCCTCGAGGCCGTCGGCGTCCCCGCCGGCGAGCGCCGCACGCACTACCACTTCGGCCCCGAGCCCAACTTCGCCCAGCTCGACTACATTTTCTGCTCCGAGGATGTCGAGGTCCTCGAAGCCGGCGTCATCGAGGGCGAGATACCCTTGAATCGCGCCCAACGCGCCCTCCTGCCTTCCGACCACCTTTTCATCCGCGCACTTCTGCGGCCCGCGGTCGCTGCGCCCGAGGGACGGCCCGCGTCCCCGCGGCCGAGCCGGGCGGACGGCCCGAGCCTCCCGGCCCGCCTTCCGTCCTGGATACGCCGCCTCCACGCCAAGCTGAAGCGTTAGGCGTCATCGGACCGCCTGGACGGCTCGGTCTCCGCCGACGGCTCGGTCGCCGCCGACGGCTCGGTCGCCGTGGCCCCGCGGCGCGGGCGGACCACCGACCGGCGCCGGCCGGCTCCCCGCGCCGGCCGGAACCGCCTCCTTCGCTCCCGTCCCGCGGGTTTGCTTTGCTTCCTCGTCCGGGATCGACTAGACTGGCGGGTATGGGCATCGCCCGGAAAAGACCTCTCGCCCTCGTCATGGCGCTCGTCTCCGTGGGCGCCCTTCTCTGTCTCGCTGTCCTCGCGAGAGTCCTCGTCGGCAACCTATCCCGGGACGAGGCCCTTTCGGGGGCGGAAACCGCGGCGCGGGGCATCGTCCACGCGACCGATTCGTTTTTCGAAGGCTACTGGATCGCCTTCGAGGCGATGGCCGAGATCGATGAGATTCGCCGAAAGGACGGGACGGCTTCCGATCGGTTGTTCGCGCGCCTGCTCAAGGGACGGCCGGAATTCGAAAACGTGGCGGCTGTCGGCCCGGACGGCGTCTTTTTCGGCTCGAGCAAGCCCTTTGACCGCCTTGCTCCCCCCGGAATCGCCGGTCAAGCCTTTTTCAAGCGGACCGTGGACGGCTCCCCCCGGGTGGTGATGGAGCCGCACCGTGGCCCGATCAGCGGCCTGCCGGTCACCGGCGCGGCCGTGCGCCTGGCGAACGCCGACGGTTCCCATGCCGGACTCCTCGGTGCGTCCATCAAGATGGAACGGCTCGTCGAGAGCTGGAAAACCTCGTTCCGGCGGAAGGAACTCGGCGTCGTCATTGTGTCCGGGGACCAGGAACTCTACGCCGACGGCCAACTCGCGGAGGCCGCGCGCCGGGGAACCGCGCCCGCGGGTGGGGCCCTCGTCCGCTTTGACCTCGCTCCTTTTCCGGGAACGGGCGTGGTCGTCGCGGGCCCCGCCGTCGACCTCGCCGGATATTTTTCGGCCAATCCGCTTTCCCTCGCGTCGGGGCTCGCCCTCCTCGCGGCCCTCGGCGCCCTGCTCGCCCTTGCCTTTCTCGAGGACCGCCGCTCCGAGGCGCTTGCCCGTTCGCTCAAGGAGAAGCAACTGCTCATGGCCGAGCTCCATCACCGGGTAAGGACCTCGATCAGCCTGATCCACGCCCTTCTCGGCTTCGCGAGGGATTCGGGCGGCACGACGCGGGCCCTGCTCGACTCCGCGCGGCGCCAGGCATGGGTGGTCGCGCTCGCGCACGGAACCCTCTACGAAAGCGGCGAGCTCGAGCGGCTTGACGTCGGCGCCTTCCTGCGCGGCATCGCCGCGGCGATCAGGAAGGACCGCGCCCGCGAGGATGTGGAACTCGAGCTTTATGCGGCCGAGGCCCGGCTCCACATCGACGACGCCTTGCCCCTCGGCATCGCCGTCGCCGAACTCGCGGACAACGCCTTCGCGCACGCCTTCCCGTCGGGGAGGGGCGGAACGGTCAGTCTGGGCTTGGAGCCGGTCGCCGGGGGAGGGTTGCGCCTCCGCCTGGCGGACAACGGCGTCGGTATGGACGCCGGAACCGAACGGGAAGGGCTCGGGCTCTTTGTGACCAGGCTCCTCGCCTCCCAGCTCGGCGGAGAGGTGCGGTTCGAGGCCCCGGTCGGCGGCGGAAGCGTCTGGATCCTGGACTTCCGTCCGAGGAAATGACATGGAAAAGCTGCGGGTGTTCATCGTCGAGGACGAGCTCATTCTCGGGTTGTTCGTTTCGAGGATCCTTGAACGGCTTGGCGCGGAGATCGTCGGTTCGGCCGCGTCCGGCGAGACGGCCATCCCGCTCATCCAGCGGGCCAAGCCCGACCTGGCCCTGCTCGACATCCGCCTTTCGGGATCCCTCACAGGCCTGGACGTGGCGCGGACGGTTCTCGAATCCCCCAAGGGCCTCGTGGCTTTCATGACCGCCTATGACTTGTCGCAGCTTCCCGGCTTGCCGGAGGACCAACGGGTTCTCGCGCTTCTCTCCAAGCCGGTGACCGAGCCGGATTTGGCCCGGCTGCTCGAGGCCGCGGCCCACGCCGTCCTCGCCGGCCTGCCGACGTCCTAGGAAGGTCTCCGCGGCCTCTCCCCGGCCCGTTGGTGCTCGCCGCGGGCTGTCGTCGAAGTTCCGGTTGCTCACCAATCGCGATCAAATGAATAAATATTTAAATACTGATTGACGTTTTTTGGTTTATAGGGGAATATCTCGATACCGTCTAAAAACCAGTGAAATGAGTCCGGGTTGCCGCCGCAAGGCTTTCATCGCTTGGGTGGCTTCGAGCAATGTGTTGTTGACTGATTGTGACGCCAGTGTCAAAAAACGCCCTCGCGGCGCCGATGTACAACGAATAAAGCCGGACTCCGGCATGGGAACAAGGAGAAGCAGATGGCCGTGAACGAAAAGATCCTCGACCTCGCGAACAAGATCTCGCGGACGAAGCGGGGTTCGAAGATGGAGATCAAGCCGGAGTATCCGGAGTACCGGATCCTCGCGCCCATCGTCACGGACGAGATGGCCGACGTGGCCCTCTGCCTCGAGTTCCGCAAGCACCTGACCGCGGAGGAGATCGCGGTCAAGTGCGGCAAGCCCCTCGCCGAGACCAAGCGGATCCTCGAGGAGTGCGCCAAGGTCGGCGTCGCCTTCACCGAGGAGAAGCTCGGCGTCATGTACTATTGGGTCGACGTCTGGGTCCCCGGCCACATGGAGATCATCGTCAACACCAAGGCGAACGTGGAGCGCTTCCCCGACATCGCCAAGTGCTTCGACGACTACGGCAAGCGGCGGGCTCCCATGTCCGTAGGCAACTTCCCCGTGGGCACCGGCGTGATGCGCGTCATCCCCATCGAGCGCGCCGTCGAGGGCGAGACCCGCAGGGCCTCCTTCGAGGAGGTCTCCAAGTACCTGAACGAGAACACCGTCTTCACCGTTTCCGACTGCTCCTGCCGCACCTCGCGCGAGGCCCAGGGCGAAGGCTGCGGCCACCTCAAGGAAGACATGTGCATCCAGATGGGCCACGCCGCGGAGTACTACATCCGCACCGGCCGCGGCCGCGCGATCACGCGCGAGGAGGCCTTCGAGATCATCCGGAAGGCCGAGGCGAACGGCCTCATGCACTCCATCCCGAACACCGACGGCCCCGGCAAGACGCACGCGATCTGCAACTGCTGCGGCTGCGGCTGCCTCTCCATCCGCAACGCCGCGATGTTCGGCAACCCCGACATGATCCGCTCCAACTACGTCTCGAGCGTCGACGCGGAGAAGTGCGTGGCCTGCGGCGAGTGCGTGGAGAACTGCCCCACGAACGCCTTGCGCCTCGGCCGGAAGATCTGCGCCAAGAAGCCCCTTCCCCGCGAGAAGAAGCGCGATATGCCCCACAATACCGAGTGGGGTCCGGACAAGTGGAACCACGACTACCGCGTGAACCGCAAGGTCGTCACGCCCGGCGGCACGAGCCCCTGCAAGGCCGAGTGCCCCGCCCACATCGGCATCCAGGGCTACCTGAAGCTCGCCGCCCAGGGCAAGTACCGCGACGCCCTGGAGCTCATCAAGCGGGAGAATCCCTTCCCGGCGGTCTGCGGCCGCATCTGCCCGCGCAAGTGCGAGTCCGCCTGCACCCGCGGCGACCTCGACGATCCGATCGCCATCGACGAGGTCAAGAAGTTCATCGCGGCGCGGGACCTCTCCGAGCAGCACCGCTACGTGCCCCCGCGGAGGCACGAGTACGGCAAGAAGGTCGCCGTCGTCGGCGCCGGTCCCTCCGGCCTCTCCTGCGCCTTCTTCCTCGCCCAGGACGGCTACGAGGTCACCGTGTTCGAGAAGGAGAAGGCCCTCGGCGGCATGCTCACGCTGGGCATCCCCGCCTTCCGCCTCGAGAAGAACGTCGTCGAGGCCGAGATCGACATCCTCAGGGAGATGGGGGTCCGGTTCAAGACCGGCGTCGAGGTCGGCAAGGACCTCTCCCTCGCCGACCTCCGGGGCCAGGGCTTCAAGGCCTTCTACCTCGCGATCGGCGCCCAGGCGGGCCGCCGGCTCGGCCTCGAGGGCGAGGACGCGAAGGGCGTCCTGACCGGCGTCGACTTCCTCCGCTCGGTCAACCTCGGGGAAAGCCCCAGGCTCTCCGGCAAGGTCGTCGTCATCGGCGGCGGCAACGTCGCCATCGACGTCGCGCGGACCGCGATCCGGGTCGGCGCCGCCTCCGTGGAGATGCGCTGCCTTGAAAGCCGCGCGGAGATGCCCGCCCTTCCCGAGGAAGTCGCCGAGGCCCTCGCCGAGGGCATCGCGATCGAGAACTCCTGGGGCCCCAAGCGGATCCTCGTGGAGGGCGGCCGCGTGGTCGGCGTCGAGTTCAAGAAGTGCGTCTCCGTCTTCGACGCGGACAAGCGCTTCAGCCCGAAGTACGACGAGTCGGCGACGGTGACCGTGCCCGCCGACCACGTCCTCGTCTCCGTCGGCCAGGCGATGGAGTGGGGCGGCCTCGTCGCCGGCGGCAAGTTCGAGCTCAATCCCAACAAGACGGTGAAGGCCGATCCCACGACCCTCCAGACCGCCGAGCCCGACGTCTTCGCGGGCGGCGACGCCCTCACGGGACCGAAGTTCGCGATCGACGCGATCGCGATGGGCAAGGAAGCGGCCATCTCCATCCATCGCTACGTGCAGCCGGGCCAGAGCCTCACGCTCGGCCGGATCAAGCGGGACTATCGCCCCCTCGACAAGACCAACCTCGACCTCGGGGGCTACGACAAGATCCCGCGGCAGGAGGCGGGTCACGAGACCGAAGCGGCCGGCGCGGCTTCCTTCAAGGATACCCGCGGCACCTTCACCGCCGAGCAGGTGCTGAAGGAGACGGAGCGCTGTCTGGCCTGCGGCGCGACGGAAGTCGACGAGTTCATGTGCCTCGGTTGCGGCGCCTGTACGCTCAAGTGCAAGTTCGACGCCATCAAGCTCGATCGGCGCTATGACGAGTCCGGCGTCGAGTTCGAAAAGCTCAAGCCCCTCGTCGTCCGCCACATGTTGAAGCGCAAGCTCAGGATCATGGTCGCCAAGCCCGGAAAGCTCCTCAAGAAGGCGCTTTCGGGCGAAGGAAACTAGGCGAAGGCCTCGACGCGGGCGCCTCGGGGCGCCCGCGTCGAGCTTCTCCCGCTACGCCGATGGCGCGCGGTCGACCGATGGGGCTCTTGGCCCGCGGTCGGCCACGCATTCCTACAAAAGGTCCATAGTGCCCAAACCACTGTTGACATATCGATAATAATAGGACAAGATAAGTCAAGCAAAAGCGAAAGTTCCGCGGCGTGGCAGCCGGGAGCGGAAAGACGAAGCGCATCTTCGGGATGCGATTTTTTTTGGAACATAAATGACAGAAATGTCATTAAACCGCGACGCGGAAACGCGGACGGCGGGAAGGCGGACTGGCATGGAATCGTTCAAGGTCATCGAGATCAAGAAAAGCGTCTTCGACGGCAACGCCGCGCGGGCGGAAGTCCTGCGCGCGGAGCTGAAGAGGGACAAGGTCTTCCTCCTCAACCTCATGTCCTCCCCCGGATCGGGCAAGACGACGACGGTCGTGCGGACCATCGAGGCGCTGCGGGACGAGATGCGGATCGGCATCCTCGAGGCCGACCTCGATTCGGACGTGGACGCCCACACGGTCGCCAAGACGGGCGCCAGGGTCATCCAGCTCCACTCCGGCGGCATGTGCCACCTCGACGCGGAGATGACCCGCCAGGGCCTCGCCGGCCTCGGCACGGAGGGCCTCGATTTCGTCATCCTCGAGAACATCGGCAACCTGATCTGCACCGCCGAGTTCGACACGGGCGCGGCGCGCAACGCGATGATCCTCTCCGTGCCGGAGGGCGACGACAAGCCGCTCAAGTATCCCGGGATGTTCTCCATGGTGGACGTCCTCCTCGTCAACAAGATCGACGCGATGGCGTTTTTCGATTTCAACATGAAAGCGCTCGAGGAGCGCGTGAAGAGGCTCAATCCCAAGGTCAGGATCATCCCGATCTCCGCCAAGACGGGCGAGGGCGTCGGGGAATGGGCGGACTGGATCCGCGCCGAAGTCGACACGTGGAAGAACGCGTAGCCCGCGCGGGCCGGCGATGATGGAGGAGCAGCAGATGGTCAACCAGAAGGTTCTCGATTACGCGAACAAGATCAGCCGCGTCAAGCGCGGCTCCAAGGACGAGATCAAGCCCGAGTACCCGGAATACCGGATCCTCGAACCCGTCGTCACCGAGGCGATGGCCGAGGTCGGCCTCTGCCTGGCCCTCCGCGAGCCGCGGAGCGTCGCCGAGGTCGCGGCCCTCTGCGGCAAGGGCGAGGAGGAAACCGGCAAGCTTCTCTGGGAGCTCGCCCTTTCCGGAGCCGCCTTCGTCAACACGATCGACGGCGTCGACAAGTATTGGCACGACATCTGGGTTCCCGGCCACATGGAGATGATGGTCAACAACAAGGAGAACGTGCGGAAGTTCCCGGTCATCGCCGAGTGCTTTGACGCCTACGGCAAGCGCCGCGGCCCCATGGGCGCGGGCAACTTCCCCGTCGGCGTCGGCCCCATGCGCGTCATCCCCATCGAAAAGTCGATCGACGGCGAGACCCGCCGCGCCTCCTACGAGGAGGTCTCCGGCTACCTCAACGAGAACACCGTCTTCTCGGTGTCCGACTGCTCCTGCCGCACCTCGCGCGAGGTGATGGGCGAGGGCTGCGGCCACCTCAAGGAGGACATGTGCGTCCAGATGGGCCACGCCGCGGAGTACTACATCCGCACCGGCCGCGGTCGCGCGATCACGCGCGAGGAGGCCTTCGAGATCATCAAGAAGGCCGAGGCTAACGGCCTCATGCACTCGATCCCGAACACCGACGGCCCCGGCAAGACCCACGCCATCTGCAACTGCTGCGGCTGCGGCTGTTTCGCCATGCGCCTCGCCGGCGCCTGGTCCAATCCCGACATGGTGCGCTCGAACTACGTCTCCGAGGTCGACAAGGAGAAGTGCGTGGCCTGCGGCGA
>DAINBW010000060.1:0-9950 GCA_036732745.1 Spirochaetales bacterium
CGGATCAGGCTGAAGCCGGGCTTTTCCCCGCGGGCGGCGGCCTCGTTCTCGGCGCCGAGCTCGCGCGGTACTTGAACCTCTCCGTCGGCGAGGAGATCGAGGTCCTCGCCGTCTCCTCCGATCCCGAGGAGGGCGTCGAGACGCGGACCCTGCCGTTCAGGATCGCCCGCACCTACCGTTCCGGTTACTACGACTTCGATTTCGGCCTAGGCTTCGTCTCCTTCGAGGACGCCGAGGCGCTCTTCCCGCGGGAAAGCCCCGTTTCCTACGTCTACGGGGTCAAGCTCCAGGATCGCTACGCCGACGGCGCCTTCGCCGCCGGCGCCCGCGGGCTCCTGGCCGAGCGCGGGCTCGAGGCTTCCGCCCTCGAAACCTGGCGCCGCTACAACCGCTCCTTTTTCGGCGCGCTCAAGACCGAGAAGACCCTCATGATGCTCCTCGTCGGCCTCATCTTCCTCGTGGTCGGCGTCAACATCCACCACGCGATGCGCCGCGCCGTGGCCGAAAGGATGGAGGACATCGCCCTCCTCAAGGCGGTAGGCGGCGGCGCCGAGGAACTCCGCTCCGTCTTCGTCCTCGAGGGCCTGGCCATCGGCGCCGGCGGCGCCTTCTTCGGCCTCCTCGCCGGCCTCCTCATCGCGGTCAACGTCAACGAGGTCTTCGGCCTCGTCGAGTCCCTCGTCAACGGCGCCGTCGCCCTGTGGGCCCGCCTCGCCGGCGGCGTCGGCGGGGACTTCCGCGTCTTCTCCCCCCAGTACTTCTACCTCATGGAGGTCCCCGTGCGCGTCCTCTTCCCGGAAACCCTCTTCATCGTCGCCGCCGCGGTGGCCTCGGCGGCGGCCGCCGCCGGTTCGGCGGCCACCCGGGTCTCGGGCCTGGCTCCGGCCGAGGTGCTCCGCTATGAGTGAGACGATCATCGAGTGCTCCGCCCTCGGCAAGGTCTTCGCCAGCGCGGCGGAGGAACTGGCCGTGCTCCGCTCCGTGGACCTCCGCGTCGAGCGGGGCGCCAGGATCGCCGTCACCGGCGCGAGCGGCTCGGGCAAGAGCACCCTGCTCTCCATCCTCGGCGGCCTTGACCGCGCCAGCTCGGGCTCGCTCCGCGTCGGCCCCTACGAGCTCTCGAGCCTGCCCGAGCGACGCCTCACCGAGTACCGCGCGGCCTTCGTCGGCTTCGTCTTCCAGTTCCACTACCTCCTCAAGGATTTCAGCGCCCTGGAGAACGTCGCCTTGCCCGCCTTCATGCGCACGGGCGACCGCAAGGCGGCCTTTGCCCGCGCGGAGACGCTGCTCGCCGACGTCGGCCTCGCCGAGCGCCTCGGCCACTATCCCTCCCAGCTTTCCGGCGGGGAGCGGCAGCGCGCCGCCATCGCGCGGGCCCTCGTCAACGAGCCCTCCCTCGTCCTCGCCGACGAGCCGACGGGCAACCTCGACGCCGCCAACGCGCGTGGTGTCCGCGAGCTCCTCTTCGGCCTCTCGGAGAAATACGGCACGACCCTCGTCCTCGTGACCCACGATCCCGGCCTGGCCGCCGCCGCGGAGCTCCGCTACGAGCTCGCCGAAGGCGCCTTGAGGCCCGCGTGAGGCTCCGTCCCGCCGCCTTCGTCGCGGCGCGCATCCTCCTCGGCCGCGGCGAGGGAGAAGGCAAAAAGGGCAGGGGAGGCCGCAACTACCTCCGCGGCGCCGTCATCGGCGTCGCCCTCGCCATCGTCCCCCTCGTCGTCGTCCTCGTCGTCGCGGACGGCATGATCGAAGGCATCACCGCGCGCTACATGGAGACGGCCACCTATCATCTCCAGGCGGCTCCCTACTTCCGGCGCTCGCCCGCCGAGCTCGACGCGGCCGCGGCGGCGATCGGCGCCGCCCCCGGCGTCCGGGCGGCCTACGCCGAGATCCAGGGCCCCGCGGTCATCCTGGCCACGCCCGATCCCGAGCCGGCCGGGGAAGCGAAGGCGGAACGCGCGCCGCGACGGGCGGGCAAGACATCCGGCGCCCTCATCCGCGCCGTCGATCCCCGCTTCCTGGCCGACCCCGGCGCCGTCGCCTACCTCGAAACCGTTTCGGGGGAGCTTTCGCTCGAACGGAGCAACGAGATCCTCCTCGGCGAGGCCCTCGCCAAGAGCCTCGGCGCCAAGCCGGGCGACCTCGTGAGCGTCGTCACCGCGCGCTCCTCGGCCTCCGGCGAGGGCGGACAAGGCCTCGCTCCCAAGGTGACGCCCTTCCGCGTCCGCGGCGTCCTCTCCTCCGGCTATCGCGAGCTCGACGCCCTCTGGGCCCTCGTCTCCCTCAAGGCGGGGGCGAAGATCCTGTCCCCGGAGACGGCGCGGCCCTTCGTGGGCGTCAAGACGCTGGCCCCCTTCGGCAGTCAGGAGGCGGAGCGGAAAGCCGTCAGATCCGCCCTGGCCGGCTTGGCGGCCGGCGGCGAGGATTGGAGCGTCTCCACCTGGGGCGAGGTCGAGCGGAACCTCTTCAAATCCTTCGCCACGACGCGGGCCCTCCTCCTCCTCGTCATGGCGCTCGCGGTCGCCGTGGCCGCGGTCAACGTCGGCTCGGCCCTCGTCATGCTGGTCCTCGAAAGGCGGCGCGACCTCGCGATCCTGAAGAGCGCGGGCGCTTCGCCCGGACAGCTCGGCCTCGTCTTCCTCCTTGCCGGCCTGGCGACGGGCGGCCTCGGCAGCCTCATCGGCATCGGCGTCGGCGCTATCCTGGCCTGGCGGATCAACGACCTCATCGCGGCAATGGAGGCCGTCGGCACCCTTGCCGCCCGCGCGGCCGCCCTCCTGGCCGGGCGCCCCCTGCCGGAGGCCGTCCGCCTCCTCGATCCGGCCTACTACCTCGAGCGCATCCCGGTCCGCATCGCTCCCGGCGATCTGGCTATGGTTCTGGGCGCGAGCCTTCTCCTGTGCTTTTTGGCCTCCGTCCTCCCGGCCCGCCGCGCCTCCCGGCTTCCGCCCCTCGAAATTTTCCGAAAGACCTGACTTCCCTCGCTTCCCCTCCGTGAGCTCCGCGCCTTGGTGTGGAATTCTTCAAGAATGTCTCACACCAAGGCACGGAGGCACGGAGCAAACGGCCGCTTCCATCCCCCGGCCCGGTGGTTTATCCTGACTTGTCTCTTTCTCTTTAGCCAAAAATGTGTATAGTATACCGCTAGCTTGAAGCGGAGCGGTTCCGCGCGAGCGTGTCCACGTGGGGAGGGAAGCAGCATGAAGAAAAACGAAAGCCAGGCCGAAAGGCCCGCCGACCTTGAAGAGAAGCAGAAGGCCCTCGAGGCGGCCCGCCTCCAGATAGAGAAACAGTTCGGCGTCGGCTCCCTCATGAAGCTCGGCACCCACGACAACGCCGTCGGCATCGATTCCGTCCCCTCCGGCTCCATCCTTCTCGACGAGGCCCTCGGCGTCGGCGGCTATCCCCGCGGCCGCGTCATCGAGATCTACGGTCCCGAATCCTCGGGCAAGACCACCTTGGCCCTCCACGCGATCGCCGAAGCCCAGAAAAAGGGCGGCATCGCGGCCTTCATCGACGCTGAGCACGCCCTCGATCCCGTCTACGCCAAGAATCTCGGCGTCAACATCGACGAGCTCTGGGTTTCCCAGCCCGACAACGGCGAGCAGGCCCTCGACATCGCCGAGTCCCTGATCCGCTCCGGCGCAGTGGACATCATCGTCGTCGACTCGGTCGCCGCCCTGACCCCCCAGGCGGAAATCGAGGGTGACATGGGCGACGCCCACGTCGGCCTCCAGGCCCGGCTCATGAGCCAGGCCCTCCGCAAGCTGACGGGCACCCTCGCCAAGTCCAAGACCATCCTCGTCTTCATCAACCAGATCCGCATGAAGATCGGCGTCATGTTCGGCAATCCGGAGACGACGACGGGCGGCAACGCCCTCAAGTTCTACGCCTCCGTACGCCTCGAGGTCCGCAAGATCGAGACCATCGAAAAGGGCGAGGAAGAGGCGGTGGGCAACCGCGTCCGCGTCAAGGTCGTCAAGAACAAGGTCGCGCCGCCCTTCAGGAAGGTCGAGCTCGAGATCATGTTCGGCAAGGGCATTTCCTCCTCGGGTTCGCTCATCGACGCCGCCGTCAAGTACGACATCGTCGACAAGAAGGGCGCCTGGTACGCCTTCGGCGAGGAGAAGATCGGCCAGGGCCGCGACAACGCCAAGCTCTTCATCGAGCAGAATCCGGAGATCGCCGTCGAGATCGAGCGCCGCGTGCGCGAGCGGATCTTCTCGGTGACCCCGACGGACTCGAAGCAGGTCCCGCCCATCAAGGGCGCTCCGGCGGCTTCCGGCGCGCCGGCCAAGGCCGAAGCGGCCACCGTCGGCCTCGCCGCGGCGGCCGCCAAGACCGCCACCATCGTGGCCGAGGCGCCCAAGCCCGCGGCCGCGGCCAAGGCCGCCGCCAAGCCCGCCAAGCCGGCGGCCGCCGTTCCGCCCCCCGCCGACGAAGACGCCCTGTTCTAGTCGATGGAAACCGTCTACCTCGGCCTCGGCGCCAACCGCGGCGAGGCCGCCCGGACCCTCCGGGCGGCCTTCGCCGAGCTATCGCGCATCCTGGAGCGTCCGCGGCTTTCCTCCCTCTGGCGTTCCCGCGCGCGCTATTACGAGGACCAGCCAGATTTCGTGAACGCGGTCGCCGCCGGCGATACGGAGCTTTCGCCGCGCGAACTCCTCGCCGCCATCCACCGGATCGAGGCCGATTTCGGCCGCGACCGGAGCGTGGAAATCTCCAAGGGGCCCCGCCCCCTCGACATCGACATCCTCCTCTACGGCGGCCGCATCATCGCCGAGAGCGACCTCATCGTGCCGCACGCCGGGCTCCGGGAACGAAAATTCGCCCTGTTGCCCCTCCTCGAGCTCGAGCCCTCCCTCGCCGATCCCGTATCCGGCAGACCCTACGCCGAGCTTCTCGCCCTCCTTCCAGCCCAGGGTATTTACCTTCTGGACGAGGGCGGCTATGATCTAATCCACGTATAAACAACCATGGAAGACACGCAAGACTACTCGGCGCTGCCGGGGGCTCCCACCGGGGACGGCCGACGTTTTCGCCTCAAGGACTTCGAAGGCCCCCTCGACCTTCTGCTCTTCCTTATCAAAAAAAACGAGATGAGCGTCTACGACATCCCCGTCGCCTCGATCACCGAGCAATATCTCGAGATCCTGGACGGGGACGAGGCCATCGACCTCGACGACCTCACCGAGTTTTATTCCATGGCCGCCACGCTCCTTTACATCAAGTCGCGGATGCTCCTGCCGGTCGAGGTCGACCTCGGCGAGGAACTCGACGATCCCCGCCGCGAACTCATCGAAAAGCTCATCGAGTACCAGAAATTCAAGCGGCTTTCCGAGCTGATGGAGAAGAAGGAACTCGAGGTCGAATGGGCCATCGAGCGCAAGAAAATGCAGCGGCCCCTGCCCTTCGCCGAGGAAGCCTCCCTCTGGGAGGAGATCGACGTCTGGGACCTCCTCAAGACCTTCTCCTCCCTCGTCACGAACCTCACCTCGGAGCGGATCATCGACCTCTACGAAGAGGTTTCGATCAACGAGAAGATCACCCTCATCCACGAGATCCTGGACGCCAAGGATTCCCTGTCCTTCACCGAGCTCATCACGCGGCCCCGCTCCACGATGGACGTGGCCTGCGCCTTCCTGGCCATCCTGGAGGCGGTGAAATTCCGCCTCATATCCATCTACCAGCATCGCCTTTTCGGCGACATAGTCATCCGTCGCCGCCTGGAGGCGCCGGAGTCGGAGGATCATGGAACTGAGGCTTGAAAAAGAGGCCGCGCTCGTGGAGACGGTGCTCTTCCTCGAATCCGAGCCCATGGACGAGGCAGCCCTGTCGCGCGCCACCGGCCTCGACAAGGAAGTCATCGAGCGCGCCCTGGAGACCCTCGTCGAAGATTGCGCGGCGCCGACGCGCGGCCTTGAGCCGGTCAAGTCGGGCGGCGGCTGGATTCTCGCCCCCAAGGCCGAGCTTTGGGAGTCCCTCAAGGAGCGCTACGGCAAGAAGGCCGACTCGCGCCTCTCCCGCGCCGCCCTCGAGACCCTCTCCATCGTCGCCTATTCCCAGCCCATCACGCGGGCCGAGGTCGAGGCCATCCGCGGCGTCTCAGCCGACGGCATGATCCGCTTCCTCCTGGAAAAAGCCTTCATCAAGGAAGTCGGCAAGAAGGAAGCCCCCGGCCGGCCCGTCCAGTACGGCACCACCAAGGAATTCCTCAAGTACTTCCGCCTCGGTTCCATAGCGGACCTCCCCAAGCTCGACGAACTCGAGCGCGAACGCTTCGGCGACGAGGAAGAGGAGGCCGCGGCCGCTCCCGCCGTCGGTCCCTTCCGCGCCGGGGCCTCCCTGATCGAGCATTCCCGCCCCGAGGCCCACGCCGCGGAGGCCCACGCGGCCGAAGCCGAAGCGCCGGCGACTGAAAGCCCGGCGCCCGTGTCCGAAACGGCGGAAGCGCCGGCGACCCCGACCGACGCGGCGCCGGCGGCGACCGATGACGAGGCAAAGGAGCCGGAAAACGAATCCGTCCGATGAGGAAGGGCAGGGGCCCGTCCGCCTCCAAGCCTGGCTCGCCCGGGCCGGCGTAGCCTCCCGCCGCGCGGCGGAGCGCATCATCCTCGAGGGCCGGGTCGCCGTCAACGGCGCCGTGGTCACCGAACTCGGCAGCAAGGTATCGCCCGGCGACACCGTCGCCCTGGACGGCAAGCCCCTCTCCCTCGAGGAGACAAAGCGCTACATCCTCCTCAACAAGCCGGCGGGCCGCATTTCCGCGATGGCCGATCCGGAAGGGCGGCCCCTCGCGGTCGACCTCCTCAAGCCGGCCGTGGCCGAGCGCGTCTACAACGTGGGCAGGCTCGACCAGTGGTCCTCCGGCCTCCTCCTCTTCACCAACGACGGCGAGCTCGCCGCCCTTCTCGGCCACCCCTCCGGCGGCATCGAAAAGGAATACGAGGTCCGCACCGACCTCGACATTCCCAACACGGTCTTCTTCTCCTTCGAGCGGGGAGTCCTCGTCGACGGCGAGCGTTACCGTGCCAAGAGCGCCGTCCGCACCGGCCCGCGCTCGGCCCGCATCATCCTCGTGGAGGGCAAGAACCGCGAAATCCGCCGCGTCCTCCAGAGCTACGGCCTGCGCGCCCTCGCGCTCCGCCGCGTGCGGATCGGTCCCCTGGAGCTCGGGAACCTGCCCGAAGGCGGCTATCGCGAGCTCTCCGCGGAGGAAGTCGCGGCCCTCTTCGCCGCGGCGGGGAAGGCTTAAAAAGCAAGGATGATCGGCGGCGGGCGGCTTTGGCCGGGCGCCCGCAAGTTATCCGAGCTGCTGTTCATTTTGTCATCTTCGTAACCAGGAAGGATCAATGGTAATCGCGATCGACGGCCCGGCGGGATCCGGGAAAAGCACCATCGCCCGGATGCTCGCCGAGGGATTGGGTTTCGTGTACGTAAATTCGGGCAATCTCTACCGCGCGCTCACCCTCGCGGCCCACCGCGCCGGCCTCGAGCCGACCCAGGTCGAGGAGACCCTCGCGCGCGCCCGCGCGGCGCGCATCGAGTACCGCGGCAAGCGCCTCTTCCTTGACGGCGAGGACGTCGAGGATCTGCTCCATTCCGCGCCGGTGGACGCCCGCGTCGCGCAGGTCTCGGCCATCCCGGCGCTCCGCGAGATCGTCAACGTCGAGGTCCGGCGCATCGCCGGCGGCATGGACGCCGTCGTCGAGGGTCGCGACATGACCACCGTGGTCTTCCCCGACGCGAAGTACAAGTTCTTCCTCGACGCGAGTCCCGAGGCCAGGGCCAAGCGGCGCCTCGACCAGGGAACGAGCGGCGACTCCCTCGAGGAGATCGCCAAGAATATCGCGATGCGGGACGAGATCGACCGCGCCAAATCGGTCGGCGCCCTCAAAATCGCCCCCGACGCCTGTTATTTGGACAGCTCGGACTTGACCTTACAGCAAGTTTATGACAATCTATACGGGAAAATTCTTCTTCAAGGGAACCATATGGTGAAGGAAGTGGAAATGGGTGCACCCGATCCCTCCCGGGACAACATCCAGACACAATTGCAGGAACAGTATCTCAAGAGCCTGGAAGGACTTGAGGAGGGTGGTCTTGTCGAGGGCCACGTCATCCAGGTCACGAACGATTTCGTCTTCGTCGACGTCGGCTACAAGTCCGAGGGCAAGATTCCGGTCATCGAGTTCGGTGACCAGATCCCCAAGGCGGGCGAGGTCGTCAGCGTCATACTCGTCAAGAAAGAGGCCCGGAACGGCGAAATCGTCGTTTCCAAGAAGCGGGCGGATGAAAAGGTCTACTGGCGCGCCGTCTCCAACGCCTTCAAGGATCAGCTTCCCATCGAGGGAACGATCGACAAGGAGATCAAGGGCGGCTTCGAGGTCAACCTCGGTCACGGGCTCCGCGGATTCCTCCCTGCGTCCAAGGCCGATGTCCAGCGCCTCGAGAAGGGCGACAAGCTTGTCGGCCTCAAGACCTCCTTCTACCTCGAGCGCCTCTACTCCGAGAAAAAGGTCAACATCGTCCTCAACCGCCGCAAGTGGATGGAAGAGGATATCGAGAAGCGCCGCGACGAGTTCTTCAACAACACGCAGATCGGCGACTCCGTCGTCGGCGTGGTGAAGAGCTTCACCAGCTTCGGCGCCTTCATCGACCTCGGCGGCTTCGACGGCCTCCTTCACATCAACGACATGAGCTGGGGTCACGTGACCCGGCCCAAGGACTTCGTGAAGAAGGGGCAGGAGATCGAGCTCAAGGTCATCCGCATGGAGCCCGAGGAGCGGAGGATCAACCTCTCCCTCAAGCACTTCCAGGCTGATCCTTGGAGCACCTTCGAGGAACGCTACCATATCGGCGACATCGCGCACGGCAAGGTCACCAAGCTGACCGAGTACGGCGCCTTCATCGAGCTCGAGGAGGGCATCGAGGGCCTCGCGCACATCTCCGAGTTCTCCTGGGTCCGCAAGATCCGGAAGCCGGAGGAGATGTTCAACGTCGGCGACGAAGTCGACTGCATGGTCCTCAACTACGACCTCCAGGCCGGCAAGGTCTCCCTCGGTCTCAAGCAGGTCCAGGACAATCCCTGGGACCAGGTTTCCGAGAAGTACCCCACCGGCATGCGCCTCCAGGCCAAGGTGGTGAAGCTCACCGCCGCGGGCGCCTTCGTGGAGCTCGAAGAGGGCATCGACGCCTTCCTCCACGCGGACGACCTCTCCTGGACCAAGCACGTCAAGAACCCGGCCTCCGAGCTTACGGTCGACCAGGTCCTCGAGGTCATGGTCATCGAGAGCGATCCCGAGGACAGGAACATCCGCGTCGGCGTCAAGCAGCTCGAGGAAGATCCCTGGCGGTCCTTCGCCAAGGCCTTCCGCGTGGGCTCCACGGTCGACGGCGTCGTTTCCTCCGTCACGGACTTCGGCGTCTTCGTCAAGGTCCAGGGCGACATCGAGGGCCTCATCAAGAAGCAGGACCTCTCCGAGGACAAGGACGAGCCCTACGACGACGCCCTCAAGCGCTTCAGCGCCGGCATGGCCGTGAAGGCCCTCGTCGTCGAGCTCTCCGTCGATCGCCAGAAGCTCGGCCTTTCCATCAAGGACCTCGTGCGGCGCCAGCAGCGCGAGGAGATGTCCCGCTTCATGCAGGACGACGCCTCCGAGGGCTACACCCTCGGCGACCTCCTCAATTCCAAGAAGAGCTGATCGGACCCGGGGCGGCGGCCAAACGCCGCCCCGGCCTTCCGAAAAGCCATGGCAAACGATCAGCCGAGAACATCGATGATCGGCCCCATCGATCTCGCCAAATTCGAAACCCTCGTCGAGATCAGCGCCCTCATAAACTCCAACTACAGTGACGCCACCTCCCTCCTCACCCAGATCCTCGAGTCGGCGACCCGCCTGACAGAAGGTGAGGCATCCTCACTGGTCATCAGGGAGCCGGAGAGCGGC
>DAINBW010000061.1:0-9879 GCA_036732745.1 Spirochaetales bacterium
CGTGCTTGGCCGCCGAGTAGGCGGGGCGCAGGGGAGCGCCGGCGAGCCCCGCGGCGCTTGCCATGGCGACGAGGCTCCCCGTACCGCGCGGGAGCATCGCCGGCAGCATCCTGCGCACCAGCTCGACCTGCGCCGAAAAATCGAGGTCCATAACCGCGCCGAAGGCCTCGGGCGAAGTCTCGAGGAAGGTGGCGCGTTGGCTCATCCCGGCGTTGAGGACGAGGATGTCGGGAACGCCCGCTTCCGCGAGGACCCGCTCGCAGGCCGCCGCCAAGGCCGCGCCGTCGCGCAGGTCAAAGTCGATGACGAGGGGCGGCGGGGCGACGCCTCCGGACGCTTCGCGCTCGGCGGCCGCCGCCACCGCCTCCAGAAGCTCGCGCCTCCTCGCCGAGAGGACCAGCCGCGCCCCGCGGCGCGCCGCCTCCAGCGCCATCGCCTCTCCGATGCCCGAAGAGGCTCCCGTGATCCACAGGGTCTTCCCCCGCATGACGCGCGCCATGCGGACAGCATAGCCCGGCCTTCCCGCGGCCGCAAGTTCGCGCCCGCGATCCGGCCCAAGCGCGAACAAGCCGCCCCGGACATCCGGGACGGCTTGTTTCTTTCGCCGGCGACCGCGCGCTCCGACGGGAGCGACGCCGCGATCGCCGCGGGCTTGCCTGACGGCCCGCCGCGATCGCCGCGGTATTCGCGGCGGCGAACCTATATCTTGTCGATCAGCATGGAGCACTTGCCCGAGGGGATGGGCAGCGTCTTCTTCTTCTTTCCGAGGACGTTGATCGTGAAGTAGTAGAGCTTTTCGCTCTCCATGTGGATCTCCCAGCCCCGGCCCGACTTGTTGGAGAGGATCGTGACCATGTTGCGCTTGAGGGAGAGGTTTTCGATACCCATGATCTCGAGGTTCGGGATGATCCAGTCGACGGTCTTCCGCGGCAGGGAGATGTAGAGGCCCACGATGTTCTCGATCATGAGGGCGACTGTGGAGAGGCCGTTGAAGCCGAGGTACTGCGGGCGCGGCCACTCGGGCCGCTCGGCCCAGACCGCCTTGCCCTCGTTCTGGGGCTGGTAGGCCTCCCAGACCGTCGGCTTCTGCTGGGACTCGCGCTCGCCGTTCTGGTGCATCGAGTCGAGGACGAAGTAGAGGTGGCGGATCGCGCAGTCGCGGGCCATCTCGTACTGGTTGTACTTCTCGAGGCCCTTGATCACCATGTAGGTGAAGGGCGGCACGACGGAGCCGCGGTAGCCGCCGCCCTTCTTGTCGTAGTCGGGGTGGCTGGCCGCGAGGGTCGGGAAGGGATGCTCGGTGCCGAAGGCGGCGGGATCCTTGAGGTGGGCGATCATCCGCTCCGAGCGGTCCTCGTTGGGGATCTCGGCGAGGAGGGGCCAGTAGCCGCCGATCGTCTTCGTGGGGATCTGTTTTTCCTTCGCGTCGAGGTCGTAATAGAAGCCGTCCTCGGCGTTCCACATCAGGGAGTTGATGCGGGTCTTCAGGGAGAAGTAGGCGCGCTTGAACTGGAAGGAGGCTTCCTTGTCGTTGAGGATGTCGCCGAGCGCGGAGAGGTAGAGGGCGTTCATCGCCATCGCCGCGTTCCAGTCGGAAAGGTAGAGCGCGTCGCCGCGGGGCGAGTTCTCTAGGCCGGTGGCCGCTACCGGCACGCCGTAGAGGCCGTTCTCGCGCTTGAAGGTCGCCTCCATCCAGGCCCACTGCTTGGTGAGCGCCGGCATGACGTCCTTGACGCGCTTCTTGTTGGCGGTCTTGTGGTAGAGGTTGTACTCGGCCCAGGCGAAGAGGGGAAGTCCCACGCCCTCGGGGTTCTCCGGCGTCAGGATCGGCTTGCCGGTCTGGAGGTCGTAGCGCCAGCGGATGGCGCCGTTCTCCTCCTGGAGGCCGTAGAGCACGTCGAGGCCGTTCGAGGCCGCGTAGATGCGGTTCGAGTAGACGAGGAAGAAGGAAGAAAATACTTGTTCGAGGAGGTCCACGACCTCCGAGCCGGGGTATTGGAAGAACCTGGCCTTTTCAAAGCCGCTCCCGGGGCCGCCGGAGGCCCAGTAGTCCGCTATCCACGCCCAGGTGCGATCATAGATCTCGACGAAGTCCTGATCGTAAAAATGCACCCGCGGAAAATCCCGTTTATTCAAGGACCAACCCCTTATACTTGAAGCGGCATCGCACAAACCTCGCGGCCGACCGCACTCTTTGCTAGCATTTTCCAGAATATGGCAAATTTAGGTTAGAATATCACTATAGTCGCCGGGTCGCGATTTGTCAAATCCAAATGCGCACAACGGAGGCCGACCGCGAAATGTGGGCGAACGGAGGATTATAGCATCCTTCGTGCCTATCCCCAAGAACAAAGCAAAATAAACTATCTTTTTGCGAGACGCTTTACACTTGACTAGTCGAAAATGGGTAGTAAATTTATAAACACAAGGAGGAACGTCAGGCTAATCGGCAACCCATCCGTGGGTCCGGGCTTATGAACTTTTCCTTAGAGGAGGTTCGTATGGATGCTCCGCCTGAGAGTTCCGGCCGGCGATTCAAGGCCGGCGCGCAGCTAGAACGGTAACGGGAAAAAGTTGTTCGCGGGATTCAAGGATCCCGCGCCAGGGATGGGTCGAGTCACCAGACTCGAGAATGCTTTTTTTCAAAGCATTGTCCGTCGCGCCACCATAACGAGTTCGCGTAGAATCTCGGGCGCCTCGGATCTCCAAAAGGGGGTCGGCTTCCTGCTTTTTTCGCCGACCCCCTAGTATTTTAAAAAGCGAGCGACTACGATTGCGTTCCCCGCGCGATCCTCGCGGATCCTTCGGGGTCGGCCGTTAAGCGCGGCCAAAACGCGGCCGATAGGGATAGTGTCATGATCGTCACCCTGTACAAGACCGGCAAGGACGGAAGGATCCTCTACTACACCGTCCACGACCGGCAGGCGAGCCTCACCTCTCCCTACGCCCTCACCTTGGCGTGGAGAACGGGCAACGGCCGCGAGCGCGAACGCCTCCACCTCTTCGAGAGCCTCGCCGAGATGGACAAGATGATCAAGACGACCCTGGCCAAGCGCTTCAAGGACGGCTACCGCCTCCTCTACAGCTGGAGCCGCGACGCGCGCTGGAGCGATGGCGCCGCGACCAGCTTCGGCACCGGGGGCCAGTCCGCGAGCCCCGCCCGCCGCTCGGGCGGCTCCGGCCTCCTCGCCAAGGCCGAGGAAGCCCAGCGCCGCCTCGCCATCGGCTAAAGCCCCGCGCCGGACCGACGCGGCCACCCGCCCGAAAGCCTCCTCGTGATCCAGATTTTGTGTTTGCTCTTCCCCGGCCTCCTGGCGGCGATGCTCTATGCCCGGCTTCGCAAGGCCCCGCTCAAATCGGCGACCTTCGCCGGCGCGAGTCTCGTCTTCGTGTTCTTGATAAATTTCGCCTGCTTCGCCGTATTGGTCTTCATGCACCATAACGAGTTGATCCTCTCCGACGACACCGCGCCGCTCCCCTTTGTCTTGAAGTACATGGCCTTATCCTCCATTCTGGCCCTTGTCCTTCCGGTCGGCCTTTGGTATCTACGGCAGAATCTCCATGTTTCATTTCATGTGATCGATAGAAAAGCCCAAAAATGAGTGATGAAAGCCGCCGGGACGAGTGCAGAGGCGCTCGCGGGGGTACCATCGCTGAGATGCTCCTTCTCTCTGTCGCGCTTTTCCTGTTTTTTGGCGCGGTTTGGCTGCGGCGCAACTTCGCCGGCGCCACCATGGACCAAATCCTCTTCCACCTTTCGATGCCGCTCCAAGGCGCAAGCCCGGATTACGTCACAAGCTTCCTGCTCGGCGCCGTCCTGCCTCCCATCCTCCTCGTCGCCATCCTTTGCCTCCCGAGTCGCGACCTTTTGCCGCTCGACCTCGTCATTGAAGTGCGCCTGTTCGGACGAAGCGGCAAGTTCCGTCTCTTCCCCCTCGCACTCAAAGGAAGGGTGGTCACCGTCGCCGCCGGCCTCGCTTGCCTAGCTTGGCTCGCGTATATGCTGTTTTACCTCCAAGTCGTCGGCTACGCGGCCTCGCTGCTCGACACTTCGAGGCTCTACGAGACAAGCTACATCGATCCGAAAAACATCGCCGTCCGCTTCCCGGAGAAGAAGCGCAATCTCGTCTTCGTCAGCCTGGAGTCGATGGAATCGAGCTTCCTGCCGAGCACCGCGGGCGGGCTCTTCGACGACAATTACCTGCCCAAGTTGTGCGATCTCGCCGGGAAGAACCTTAATTTCAGCCATGGCGCCGGCATCGGCGGCGCGGAGCAGCTCGCGGGCACCGGCTGGTCAATAGCCGGCCTCGTCGCCCATACCGCCGGCATTCCCTTGAGCCTGCCCATAGGCGGCAACGACTATGACAAGTACGCAACCTTCCTTCCAGGCGCCGTCACCCTCGACGACATCCTTGCCGCCGAGGGCTACTCCCTCGAGCTCCTCGTCGGGGCGGACGCGAAATTCGCCGGCTTCGACATCTACGCCCGGACCCACGGCGGCACGGCCATAAAAGATTATAATTATTACAAAGAATCCGGCGCGATCCCCGTGGACTACCGGGTTTGGTGGGGCTTCGAGGACGAAAAACTCTACGCCTTCGCCCGCGAGGAACTTGGGCGACTCGCCGCCGCCGGCAAGCCTTTCGCCCTCACGCTACTGACCGACGATACGCACTCGAAAGACGGGTATGTCTGTCGGCTCTGCAAGAACGATTTCCCGGCGCGGCTCCCGAATGTCCTTGCCTGCGCCGACAGGCAGGCGGCGGACTTCGTCCGATGGATACAGGGTGAGCCCTGGTACGAGAATACGACAATCGTCCTGATGGGCGACCATCTCTACATGGATTCAGGCTTCTTTCCCGCGGGAACCGACTCGGACGCGCGGCGCACGCTCAACGTATTCATCAATCCCGCCCGGCAGGCGGCGAATCCCAAGAACCGCCGGTTTTCCAGTTTTGACGCCTTCCCCACGGTCTTGGACAGCCTCGGCGCCGACTACGACGGCCCAGGGCTCGGCCTGGGGCGCTCCCTCTTTAAGGCGGATACGAAGACGCTGTTGGAGGAACTGGGGAGCGAGGCGCTGAACGCGGAACTCCGGAAGCGATCCAAGACTTACGACCGCCTGCTGCGCGGGGATTGAGCCCCTAGTCCTTGTCGAGCCCCGGCGGCTTCAGCTCCTCGAGGGCCAGAAGCCGGCCCGCGAGCTCGCGCACGCTTTCCCTGAGCTTGAAGACGCAATCGGTCTCCACGGCGACGCCGCGCACGACGTCCTCGGCGAGGGCCTGGCAGCTCGGCGCGCCGCAGGAGCCGCAATCGAGGCCGGGCAAGGCGGCGGCCAGCTGGTCCATCTCCTCCATCATGATCATCGCCTTGAGCATGTCCGGGTCCAGGGCCAGGGCGGAGCGCGGCGCCACGATCTCGGTCCAGCCGAGGTCGGCGGGCGGCTCGTAGGGCAGGGGCGGCGCGTTTTCCGGCAGGGCCTCGGCGCGGTTCCGGAGGCGGTTCCGGGCGATGTAGGGGTTCTCCACCGTGAGGGGCCCGCCGACGCAGCCGGCGGGGCAGGCAAGGGCCTCGATGTAGGCGACGTCCTTGAGCTTGCCGTTCTCCAGGGCCTCGAGGACGCCGATGACGGAGGCGATGCCGTCCACGGAAATGGAGCGCCGCTCGCCCAGGGCGTCGGCCTCCCCTTCCGTGCGCGCCCATTCGACGCCGCGGCGGCCCGCCCGCGAGCGCAGGCGGTCGCCGGCCTGGCCGAGCACGGCCCGGAGCGGAAGATACAGGTCCTTGATGCCGATGACCCCGTCGAGCGCCGAACGGGCGTAGCCAACCGGCGACCGGGCCGCGGTGACCTTGCCCGCGCAGGGGCTGACAAGGAAGACCCCGACGCCCTCCTCTCCGGCGTGGAGGATGTCCTTGGCGATCCGGGCGGCGACCTCGACGGGCGGCAGGAGGGGCGCCAGGTGGGAGATGAGGCTCGGATAGCGCACCTGGACGAGCTTGACGACGGCGGGACAGGCGCTCGAAATGAGGGGACGCGGCAGGTCGGGCGCCGCCCCGGCCTCGAAGAGCCCGCGGCTCCGCGCCGTCACGAGTTCGGCGGCCTCGGCCACCTCGAAAACCTCGTCAAAGCCCAGGGCAAGGAGCCCGGAGAGGAGGCGGTCGATGGACCAGCGCTCGTCGAACTGCGCGTAGAGCGACGGCGCGGGCAGGGCGATCTTGTGCCGGTAGCCGGCGATCATGGCGAGGGGATCGGAGACGGCCTTCTTGGCGCCGTGCGGGCAGGTCCTGATGCATTCGCCGCAGTCGATGCAGCGTTCGTCGATGATCCGGGCGCGGCCCTTGCGGACGCGGATAGCCTCCGTCGGGCACTTCTTGATGCAGGTCGTGCAACCGACGCACTTGTCGGGATCGAGCTTGACCGAATGAAAAAGCCGCGGAGCGGAGCCCTCGGAACCCTCGCCTTCGGGATTCACGTCCGGCCTCCGCCGCCGGCGATCGGCGCCGGCGCCAGGCGGATGAGCATGGTGACCGTCGTGCCCTTGCCCACCGCGCTCTCGAGCTTGAATTCGTCGGCGTTGCGCTTCATGTTGGGCAGGCCCATGCCCGCGCCGAAGCCGAGCTCGCGGATCCACTCGGGGGCGGTCGAATAGCCCTCGGTCATCGCGAGCTCGATGTCCGGGATGCCCGGCCCCTCGTCGGCCATCGTGATGACGATGCGTTCGGGGCTGATCTCCGCCTCGGCGACGCCGCCGCCGGCGTGGATGGCCATGTTGATCTCCGCCTCGTACATCGCGACGGAGGTCCGTTTGATGATCGCCGGGTCTATGCCGAGCTGGCCGAGGATGCGCTTGACCTCGGCCGATGCCTTGCCCGCCATGGAGAAATCGTCCCCGGGGACCGCGTAGCGATACTTCATGCGCCTAGTCTATGTCCCTGATCCCGCCCGACTTGAGGCCCGCCTCGTAGAGCCGGCCGCAGGCGAGGAACATCGAGTACTTGGTGCGGAGGAGGGTCATCCCGTTCTCGCGGGCCATCGCGATCATCTCCTCGCTCGGGCTCTTGCCGCGGACGAAGACGACCACCTTGATGTCCAGGAGGTCCGCGGTCCGGATCGCCTGCGGATTCACGAGGCCGGTGAGGAGGACGACGCGGTCCTTCACGAAGGCCATGACGTCGCTCATGAGGTCGGCGCCGCAGGCGGCCCCGACGTCGAGATCCAAGTTCCCGGCCCCCTCGATCACTATCGCCTCGAGGACTTCCACAATTTTCCCAACAGTCATCGGAACCCCCGCGAGGAGGATAGCACGACCCCGCCGTATCCTCAAGGAAAAGCGCCTCGAGCGGTCCGGGCGGGGCACCCCTGGCGCCACCGCCACCGGCGCCCTCGCTCCGGCACCCCGCCGCCCCGGCCCGGGCGCCGGACGGCGCCGCGGCCTTTGCCGGCCGGCGGTATTCGCTTAAGTCGCCCCGCGGAAATCCGATATTCGGAAAGAAGGGATTCCGCGAGAGGCGGCGCGGGGTCATCGGGGCGACGAGCCCCGGCGGCCCAAAAGCCTCGAAACGGGACTCCTTCGGGCGTCATGGATCCGCGCAAGGGACTCGCGCGGGAGGACGCTGGCGACCGGCGCATTTCGCGACGGCAAGGACGCCGCGCCGGGTGGTTTCTTCCCCCCGGCCTCACTTCGGAAAGGAGTATCGGATGATCATCAATCACAACCTCAGCGCTATGTACGCCGACCGTTCCCTCAAGGTGACCAACACCAGCATGGAAAAGGGAATGGAAAAACTTTCTTCGGGCATGCGCATCAACCGCGCCGGCGACGACGCCTCCGGGCTCGCCGTCTCCGAGAAGATGCGCTCCCAGATCCGCGGCCTCGAGAGGGCCTCGAAGAACGCGCAGGACGGAATCTCCTTCATCCAGACGACCGAAGGCTTCCTCCAGGAGTCGCAGGACATCGTCCAGCGGCTCCGCGAGCTCGCCGTCCAGGCCTCGAACGGCGTCTACACCGCCGAGGACCGGATGCAGATCCAGGTGGAAGTCAGCCAGCTCGTCGACGAGATCGACCGCATTTCCAGCCACGCGCAGTTCAACGGGCTCAACCTCCTCACCGGCCGCTTCGCCCGCGAGACGGGCGAGAACGCCGTAACCGGCTCGATGTGGTTCCACATCGGCGCCAACATGGACCAGCGCGAGCAGGTCTACATCGGCACGATGACCTCCAAGGCCCTCGGACTCAAGAACGTCGGTGATGACTCCATCATCAACTTCGAGTCTCCGGACGGGTCCAACCGGGCCATCGGCTCCCTCGACGCGGCCCTCAAGAAGATCTCCAAGCAGCGCGCCGACCTCGGCGCCTACCAGAACCGCCTCGAGCACGCGATCCGCGGCATCGATGTGGGCGCGGAGAACCTCCAGGCCGCCGAGAGCCGCATCCGCGACACCGACATGGCGAACGAGATGGTCAAGTTCACGAAGGACCGGATCCTCGCCCAGGCCGGCAACGCGATGCTCGCGCAGGCCAACCAGAAGACCCAGCAGGTCATGCAGCTCCTCCAGTAAGAGTCCCCGAGCCAGTTCCCGCCGGCACCTCGGAAGGACCGGCGGGAGCGACGCTCGAGACGGCCCGTCGCTCCTTCGCGGGAGCGGCGGGCCGTCTTCTTTTCGGCGACCCCGCGCGCGTTCCTCGTTGCGTACCCGGCGGAATTGCGCGTATAATCGCGGGCGATGGACGCGCACAGCCCCGACACGAGGCGCGAGATCGTCCGGCGCGTCTTCCCCGATCTTCGGTACGGAGGCGACCCGGACCTCGAACGCTATTTCGAGCTCCGCAAGGCCGGCCGCCTCGGCGAGGCCCTCAACCTCTACAACGGTCCCTTGCGGGCCCGGTATCCCGAGGACGCCGCCCGGGTCTTGCTCCTCCGGCTCTACCGGGAGAACGACCCGCGCTGGATCGAGCTCCAGGACCGCCTCGTCCTCGAGCTCGGCGAACGGCTCTGCCGCCGCGTGGCCGCCAACATCGACGCCCTCGTCGCCGCCCTCGAGCGCGCCGACCTCTCCAATCCCCTCAAGTCCCTCGCCGCCGCGGAGGCCCTGCAGCGGCTCCTTCCCGCCGCGGGCGACGACGCCATTCCCTTCCTGGAGCGCTACGCCGGCTTCGCCCGCGTCCTCAAGCACCGCGTCGCCCTGGCGGAGCGCGCAGCCGACCTCCTCCGCGAGTATTTCGCCATGGCGCGCTCGGACGCCCCCGGCGAGTACGACTTCGTGGCACGGAGCGCCGCCCTCGAGGAGAAAAAGCGCGAGGAGGAGGAGCGCCGCCGCGCCGCGCGGGGCGGCAAGCCCGACTCCGGCGGCAAGACGGAATCCTACGACTTCATCGCGCGGAGCGAGGCCCTTGAGGAACGGCGCCGCAGGGAGGAAGAGGCTCGCTCGCGCTACTTCGACCTCTCGCGCCTCGAATTCTCGGCCGCCGACGTGGAGCGGATCGAGATCCCCGAGGGGATCGAGCGCCGCGAGGACCGCGTCCTCGCCTATTGCTGGAAGTACTGGAAGGCCTGCGCCGACCCCGGTTTCGAGCGGCTCGTCTTCCTCTACTCGAAGAAGTACGGCACCCGCCACTTCGACATGCTCCGGGCCGTCAAGATCGGCCGCGCCCGCCGATTCACGGACGACGAGATCCTGACCGCCGTCTCGACCATCGTCTCGCCGAGCTACTCCTATTCGGTCTCCGGCGACCTTTACATGCAGACCATGTGGCGGAGCTACCGCGCCCGCCTCGAGGAGGCCGCGCGGCGCCAGGCCGAATCGGCGGCCACCGCGGCGCTGCAAGACGGCGACCGCGCCGCCCCCCGCAGCAGGGCCGCCGTCCCGGCGAGGGTGGC
>DAINBW010000062.1:0-9875 GCA_036732745.1 Spirochaetales bacterium
GCCGCCGCATGTCCGGCGCCGAGGCCCTGGCCGCCGCCGGCCTCGTCCCGGTCGAGCTCTCCGCCAAGGAGGGCCTGGCCCTGATCAACGGCACCCAGGTGATGACGGCCGTCGGCGCCCTCGCGACCTACGACGCGCGCAAGCTCGTGCGGACGGCCGACCTCGCGGCGGCGATGACCGCCCAGGCCCTCCGCGGCATCGTCGACGCCTACGACCCGCGGGTGCATTCCCTGCGCGGCCAGCCCGGCCAGGAGACGACGGCCGCGAACCTCCGCGCCCTCCTCGAAGGCTCCCGCTTCGCCACGCGCCAGGGCGAGCTCCGCGTCCAGGACGCCTACGCCCTCCGCTGCGTGCCCCAGATCCACGGCGCCAGCCGCGACGCCGTCGACTACGTCACGGGCGTCGTGGAGCGCGAGCTCAACGCCGTCACCGACAACCCCCTCATCTTCCCCGACGCCTCCGCGGCGGACGGCCTCGGGGACATCATCTCCGGCGGCAACTTCCACGGCCAGCCCGTCGCCCTGGCGATGGACTTCCTCGGCATCGCGCTGGCGGAGCTCGCCAGCGTCTCGGAGCGCCGCATCGAGCGCCTCGTGAACCCGAGCCTCTCCAACGGCCTCCCGGCCTTCCTGACGCGCGCCGGCGGCCTCAACTCCGGCTTCATGATCACCCAGTACGCCGCCGCCGCCCTCGCCTCGGAGAACAAGGTGCTGGCCCACCCGGCCAGCGTCGACTCGATCCCCTCCAGCGCCAACCAGGAAGACCACGTCTCCATGGGCACGATCGCCGCGCGCAAGGCCCGCTCCATCCTCGAGAACGCGCGCGGGGTCCTGGCCATCGAGCTCCTGGCCGCCTGCCAGGCCGTGGACCTGCGCGCCGAGGAGCTGGGCGCGCGCGCCGAGGACTTCCTCTCGCCGCCCACCGCCGCCGCATACCGCGTCCTCCGCGCCGCCGTCCCCGGCCTCGCGGAGGACCGCGTCATGTACACGGACATCGACGCCGTCCGCGCCCTTTTGGCCGACGGCGCCGTCCTCAAGGCCGCCGAGGCCGCGACCAAGATCGCCTGACGCGAGGAAAGGAGAAGCCATGCCGACCAACGCGGAGATCGAAAACGCCATGAGCGTCAAGCTCGAGTGGGACGAACTCCCCCCCGACCCCGTCTTCGAACCGGGCATCCGTCGCGCGCCGCGACGCGAGGCCCGGCTGACCGCGGCCCAGGAGGCCCTGGCCCTCCGGAACGCGCTCCGCTACGTTCCCGAGCGGTGGCACGAGAAGCTCGCGCCCGAGTTCCTGGCGGAGCTCCGCGAAAAGGGCCGGATCTACGGCTATCGCTTCCGCCCCGCGGGCGGCCTCAAGGGCCTCCCCGTCGACGCCTACAAGGGCAAGTGTATCGAAGGCCGGGCGATGCAGGTGATGATCGACAACAACCTCGACTTCGCCGTCGCCCTCTATCCCTACGAGCTCGTCACCTACGGCGAGACGGGACAGGTCTGCCAGAACTGGATGCAGTACCGCCTCGTCAAGAAGTACCTCGAGCTCGTCGACGAGAACACGACCCTCGTCGTGGAGTCCGGCCACCCCCTCGGGCTCTTCAAGAGCCACCCCTACGCGCCCCGCGCCATCGTCACGAACGGCCTCATGATCGGCATGTTCGACAACTCCAGGGACTTCGCCGTCGCGGCCGCCCTCGGCGTCGCGAACTACGGCCAGATGACCGCCGGCGGCTGGATGTACATCGGCCCCCAGGGCATCGTCCACGGCACCTACAACACCATCCTCAACGCGGGCCGCCTCAAGCTCGGCGTGGCCGCCGACGGCGATCTCAAGGGCAAGCTCTTCGTCTCCTCCGGCCTCGGCGGCATGTCCGGCGCCCAGGGCAAGGCGGCGAACATCGCCAACGCGGCCAGCATAATCGCCGAGGTCGATCCCTCCCGCGTCGAGACGCGGAAGAGCCAGGGCTGGGTGGACGTCGTCGCCCGCTCGCCCGAGGAGGCTTTCCGCCTCGCGGAGGCCGCGCGGGCCAAGGGCGAGCCCCTCGCCGTCGCCTTCCTCGGCAACGTCGTCGAGCTCCTCGAGTGGGCTGATTCGCACGACGCGCGCATCGACCTCCTCTCCGACCAGACCTCCTGCCACGCGGCCTACGAGGGCGGCTACTGCCCCGCCGGCACGAGCTTCGAGGAGCGCACGCGCCTCCTCCGCGAAAACCCCGAGGAGTTCCGCGCCCGCGTGGACGCCTCCCTCCGCCGCCACTTCGAGGTGGTCCGGCGCCTCTCCGCCAAGGGCACCTACTTCTTCGACTACGGCAATTCCTTCCTGAAGGCGGTCTGGGACGCGGGCGTCCGCGAGGTCTCCCGGAACGGGACGGACGAAAAGGACGGCTTCGTCTTCCCGAGCTACGTCGAGGACATCCTCGGCCCCGAGCTCTTCGACTACGGCTACGGCCCCTTCCGCTGGGTCTGCCTCTCCGGGAAGCCGGAGGACCTCCGCAAGACCGACGCCGCCGCGATGGCCGCCATCGATCCGAACCGCCGCGGCCAGGACCGGGACAACTGGATCTGGATCCGCGACGCGGAGAAGAACCGGCTCGTCGTCGGCACCCAGGCCCGCATCCTCTACCAGGACGCCCTGGGCCGTCGCGACATCGCGCTCAAGTTCAACGAGATGGTCCGCAAGGGCGAAGTCGGGCCGATCATGCTCGGCCGCGACCACCACGACTGCGGCGGCACGGACAGCCCCTTCCGCGAGACTTCGAACATCAAGGACGGCTCCAACGTGATGGCGGAAATGGCCACGCAGATCTTCGCCGGCAACGCGGCGCGCGGCATGAGCCTCATCGCCCTCCACAACGGCGGCGGCGTCGGCATCGGCAAGTCGATCAACGGCGGCTTCGGCCTCGTCCTCGACGGCTCGGCCAAGGTCGACGCGGTGATCAACATGGCCATGCCCTGGGACGTGATGGGCGGCGTCGCCCGCCGCGCCTGGGCCCGCAACGAGCACGCCGTGGCGGTCTGCGCGGAATACAACGCCGAGCACGGCGACCTCGGGCACGTGACCCTGCCCTACACGGTGGCCGACGGCCTCGTGGAGCGGACGATGGGCGGGCGCCGGGCCTAGGCGGCACGGCTCCCCCCAGGGGGGCCGCGAAGCGACCGAACCGGGGCGCGGCGGGCTTTCAAAAAGCGCGCCGCGCCCCTTTTTCATCCGCGCGGCCGCCGCTTGCTTGCGCCATTCGTGCCTTAATGCACGTTTCCGCCTACTGGAACAAACTACCGCGCCCGGCTATGCTAACGGTACTAGTATGCGACATTGGAGGTTTCAATGCCGGTTAAGCGCGACTTCGGTCTCCATCTAAATCGACTATCGCCCCAGGAACGGGGCAGGCTCATCGCCTACATCAACATAAAGCTGGCCGCCCTCGGCCTCCCGGTCTACGGGCGCGAGGGCACCGCCTTCGTCGAGCTCGCGAGCGACATGCTCGAGAACGTCCGGGAGAAAAACCGCCTCCTCGCGGGCTACCTCCCGCCGGCGGACCGCCGCATCCAGGACTTCCTCGATTCCTACCTCGCGGGACTCGGGCTCGAAAAGACCCCGCGGCTCCCCTCCGACACCCTGGTCCTGGACCGCTACGGCATGGCGCGGGAACTCTCCCTGCCGCCGGAGGCCCACAAGCACAGCTCGCCGACCCTCACCTCCTACCGCGTGCGGAACGGCGTCCTCCACAATCCCTCGAACGACCGCCGCACCACCGAGGGCGTCTTCCACATCGTGGAAGGCGGCCTGCCCGTTCCCCCCGACAAGAAGGAAGTGCCGCGCCTTGCCTTCGCCCGCCTCCTCGAGACCGCCGTGAACCCGCCGCCCGAGCTCCTCGAGCTGCCATTCACCGCGCGCGAGGAGAAGAAGGCGCGCACCTTCCTCTCCTTCCTCCTCCGCCCCCCCGTCAGGCCCGAGGTTCCCGGCTTCACCGACGAGCGCTCCATGGAGCTGCGCTTCTTCGCGCCGGGCTCGCTGGCCGCCAGCCTCGACTTCATCGAGTCCATCTTCGGCAACTGCGGCGACCCCTACGTGGCGGAGAACGACGCCGCGCTCGACCCGCTGCGCTGGACCGGCACGACGGGCTGCATCATCCTCGCCACCCACCTCACCCGGACCAGGAAGAAGGACCTCGGCCTTCCCAAGTGGGAGGACGCCACGGAGCGGCAGCGCCGCGACGGCATGGCCTGGAAGGAAGAGACCGAGCTCTACAACGGCGGCAAGCCCTTCAAGATCTGCGCCCGCGACGAGCGCGGCGTGATCGTCACCGTCATCGCGGACAACTACTTCGGCTACTCCAAGAAGGAAGTGAAGACGATGATGTCCTACTCCGCGAACCTCCTCGGCCTCTCCGAGGAGGAGCACGCGGGCGGCGCCCTCGTCTTCCCCTCCTACAACCTCGGCACGCGCTTCGTGCCCGACACGAACCTGAACAGCCGCGGCCACAGCCTGGACGGCGTCCTCGAGATCATGAAGGACCGCGTCGCGCTGAAGCCCGACGGCTACGCGGTGGACCTGACCTTCCCCGAGATCGTCTACCTTCCCGAGGACGCGGTCATCTCCCTGGAGGACCAGACCGCGCGCTGGACCTGGGAGGGCGCCGAGCGGAGCCTCCGCATCCTGCCGAACGAGACCTACGTCCACCCGACCGGCTATCGCGTCCACATGGAGCGGCACCCGAGCTCGGGTTCCTGGCGCCTCGTCGGCACCTCGGCGGAGGGCCTCCTCTGCCACAAGCCCTGCACGGTCTCCGGCGGCGGCAAGTCGGAGATCGCCAAGTCCATCTCCGACGCGATCACCTACTCGCCGATCATCGTCGGCGACTACGAGGCGGACCGCGCCGCCGTCAAGGCGATCATCGAGCGCAACTACGGCGACCGCTTCCAGGATCCCAAGGAGAACCACGGCAAGGACTCGCGGCCCATCCTCTCCCCCAAGCGCTCCCTCGGCTCGGTCATCAAGCTCCTCACGCCCTCGCCCCTCAACACCGACGACTACAACGCCTGGCTCAAGTCGATCCCCGAGCGCATCAAGGCCCTGGTCTTCCTCGTCAAGCGCTTCTACCGGCCCGACTGGGGCGACGACTGGATGTCCAAGTTCACCGTGGACGCCGTCAACGGCACCACCGGCAACATCCTCAAGTTCGAGGGCAGGCCAGTCCTGGCCTCCTACCTCCGCGTCGGCCGCGACCCCTCCAAGATGAACCGGACCTTCAAGCTCCGCCAGGACTTCATGCCCGCGGCCAAGCTCCAGTGGGAGGACGACATCACGGCCAGCACCGTCGCGCCGGCCTCGCGCCTCCACGACCTCCCCGCCTGGGCGGATCACGAGAAGAGCCTCAAGTTCTGCAAGAACGTGGAGGCCCGCTTCTTCCAGCGCCCGGACGACGCCGTCATCCGCGGCTACGACAAGCAGGCGGAGAAGGACCTGGCGCGCCGCGACAACTTCATCTCCAACTTCGAGCCCCTGCCCCGCTCCCGCGCCGGCGAAATGGCCGAAAAGACGGTCAGCTTCTCCGAGTACTCGGAGCCGATGCGCGATTTCATCGAAGCGGTGGACAAGGACGACACGGTCGAGTGGTTCGTCGCCTCCGACAAGCTCCGCATCGTGGACGGCGCGCCGACCAAGAACCCGCGCTACCTCCAGCTCGACCCCAACTACACGAACCCGCTCGGCCGCTACCTCTCCGAGCTCGGGCCGCGGCTCTACCGCCGCGTCCCCGCGGAGCGCCCGATCCTCACCCCCGTCGGCGCGACCCTGCCCGGCCGCCGCAACAATCCCGCCGACCCCGAGGCCGGCATCAGGCCCCTCGCCGTCTACGGCCCCATCCACTTCCAGGACCTGCCCGAACTCTTCATGGACTTCATCTGCTCGCTCACGGGCAAGAGCCCCTCGACGACCGGCGCCGGCTCCGAGGGAGCGCTCACCAAGGGCCCCTTCAACGCCCTGGTGCCGACGACCGACCTCAACAACGCCCTCCTCTCCTTCATCCTCACCGGCTACCCGGGCTTCTCCACCGCCGCGGGCCACATCGGGCGCAGGTACAAGGTCGAGCACGACGTCTCCCTCCTCGTGCCCGAGCTCTGGTCCCGGCTCGACCCCCAGGAACGCGATCCCGAGTTCATGAAGGAGCACGGCTACCTCGAGCGCGTCGCGGACTTCGAGTTCGAGGGCAAGCACATCCCGGCCAGCCGGCTCGGATGGCGCATAACGCCCCTCTTCGCCGCGACCTACCTCGGCCGCATCTTCGACACGCCGGCGGCGGTCTTCACCGAGGAGATCCTCCGGCCCGAGCTCCAGTCCCTGCCCGAGTTCGCGGACGGCGTCCTCAACATCGCCGAGGCCCAGGCCAAGGTGGCCAGGGACTACCTCGCCGACGGCTCCGTGGAGGCGGCGATCCCGCCCCTCAAGGCGATCCTCCACATCATGGCGGAGGGCTCCTACGAGGGCAAGGGCGCGGACCATCCGGAAGTCAGGCGCCTCTTCGAGCGGGACTACGTCCTCGGCTCCGACTGGTACCGCGGGCGCCTGGAGCGCTACCGCGACCGCGAGACCGACTACCTCGCCAAGTCCGCGGAATACCTCTCGCGCTTCATCGCCGAGCGCGGGGACGGCGACGCCCTCGTCGTCCGCCGCGCCCGCACCGAACTCGGCCGCGTCGAAGAGCGCCGCAACCTGCTCAAGCAGAAGTCCTACATGGACGGCATCGTCGGCACCATCGGCCTCGATCCCCTCTTCAGGAAATAAGCCCCCTTCCACCGGACCGTCCGGGGAGCGGAACCTTTCGAAGTCGCCCCGCAAGGCGCGCGAAAGGTTCCTCTCCCCGGGCCCCTCTCTTCCAAAGCCGCGCCGCCCCACCCGCGCCCAGCCGCCGGGGCGGGGCGCCGGCTCGCGGCGAAAGCGCCCCGCCCGCCGATGGCGGGCCCGCGCCGCGCTAGCCTCGGGACCCGCCGATTCCGTATAATGGCGCCATCGAGGGGCGGCGTTCCGCCGGCGGGCCTCGATGCACCACAAGCCCCGTTCCCGCGCGGAAGGAGAACCACATGGCCGGCGACATCCTCGTCACGAACATCGGAGAACTCAGCACCCCCCTCGGCTTCACGGCGCACCGCGGCCCGGAGGCGATGGGCCGCGTCGCGACGACCAAGGACGCCGCCGTCCTCGTGCGCGGCGGGAAGATCGAGTACGCGGGCCCGGCCGCCGGCCTCCCCGCCGCCGCGGTCGCCGCCGCCGGCGCCGGCCTGGCCCGGCTGGACGCCGGCGGCCGCGCCGTCGTGCCCGGTTTCGTCGATTCGCACACGCACTTCGTCTTCGCCGGCTACCGCGACGACGAGTTCCTCTGGAAGGCCGCCGGCCTGCCCTACATGGAGATCCACAAGCGCGGCGGCGGCATCGCCCGCAGCGTCCAGGCGACCCGCGCCGCCTCCAAGGCGGAGCTCGTCGCCCTCGGCGCCTCGCGCCTCAAGACCATGCTGGCCCTCGGCGTCACGACGGTGGAGGGCAAATCCGGCTACGGCCTCGACCTCGACACCGAGCTCCGCCAGCTCGAGGCGATGCGCGATCTCCAAGGCCGCCAGCCGGTGGAGATCGTGCCGACCTTCCTCGGCCCCCACTCGATCCCCGTCGAGTACGCGGGCCGTCCCGCCGACTACATCGATTACGTGATCGCCGAGGTCCTGCCCCGCGTCGCCGAAAGCGGCCTCGCCCGCTTCGCCGACGTCTTTTGCGAAAAAGGCGTATTCTCCGTGGAGGACTCGCGCCGCTATCTCCTCGCCGCCAAGCGCCTCGGCCTCGGCCTCAAGCTCCACGCGGACGAGATCGAGCGCCTCGGCGGGGCCGGCCTCGCCGCCGAGCTCGGCGCCGCGAGCGCCGACCACCTCCTCAAGGCCAGCCTCGAGGACATCGGCCGCATGGCGGCGGCCGGCGTCGTCGCGGGATGCCTCCCCCTCACCGCCTTCACGCTCCGCGAACCCTACGCCGACGCCCGCGCGATGATCGACTCCGGTTGCGCCCTCGCCATCGCCTCGGACCTCAACCCCGGTTCCTGCTACAGCCAGTCCATGCCCCTCGCGATCGCGATCGCGGTGCTCTACCTGAAGCTCACGATGGAGGAGGCCCTGACCGCCGTCACCCTCGGCGGCGCCGCCTCCCTCGGCCTGGCAGACCGCCTCGGCTCCATCGAGCCGGGCAAGCAGGGCGACCTCCTCGTCCTCGACGCGCCTTCCTGCCGCTTCCTGGCCTACAACGCCGGCATGAACCTCGTGCGGAACGTCGTGAAACGCGGCGAACTCGTCGTCGGTCCCGCGGACTAAAAGCCCGCCGCGTCGAGGACGGCGGGACGTCGACGGCGCGACGCCGCCGGCGGGACGGCGACAGCGAAGCGCCGCCGGCCGTTTGCCGTTCTCGATTGCGGATACCGCGGCCCTCTGCTAGAGTGTCCCCTGCGGAGGGCCCATCATGAAAAACGGAGAACGACTGGAGCTCATCTACCGGGGAGCCGGCCTCGGCGCCCTCAAGAAGGCGCGCGCGCTCCACGTCATCGACCTCGTCCTGGCGGCGGCCATGCTGCTCTACGGCGGGGCCAGGGTGCTCGCCAAGCCGGACTTCCTCGCCTTCCTGAACCTCTCCACGGCCCTCCCCTTCGCCATCCCCCTCGCGCTGCTCTTCCGCGGGCGGCGCCAGGCAGCCAGTTCGTTGACGGTCGCCTTCACCTGGCTCGGCCTCTCCATGCTCCTCTTCGCCGACCCCCGTCCCGATCCCTACGAGTCCTACGAATACGCGGTCTACCTGCTGCTCGTGCTTTTCGAGTCGGCCTTGCTTTCCGAGCGCCCCTTCCAGTGCGTGCTCACCGGCGTCATCTCGGTCGCCTCCCTCCTGGCGCATTTCGTGGCCCGCGTCCTGCCCTTCCTCGAGACAGCGCCCGAGACGACCCCCGCCGACAATCTCGCGATCGCCGCGATCATCGTCATCGCCGCCACGGCCATGGCCTACCTCGCCGTCAAGATGACGCGTGAATCCTTGGCCCTCGCGATGGAGGAGTCGGCCCTGAGCGAGCGCCGCGCCGCCGGCCTCTCGGAGCTCCTCGGCAACTCGCGAGACGGCCTCCGGGTCGGCGAGGGCCTGCGCGCCAGCGCCGCCCGGCAGATCGCCCACGCGGAGGAGAGCTACGCCGCCGTCGACGCGGTGGACACCCAGGCGAGCCGCCTGGCCATGGCCGCGGACGACCTGGCGCGCGCCGCCGAGCGGGTCAAGGCGCAGGGCGACGCCGTGGAGACCGCCCTCGGCGAGCAACGCCGGGAAGTCGAGGGAACCGCCGCCTCCATCGGCAGGATCGGCGCCTTCGCCGGCTCCGTGGCCGAGCTCTCCGCCGAGCGCCGCGGGCGCATGGAGCGCCTCTCGGCGCGTTATGCGGAAGCCGATACCGCCGTGGCCGCGGCGGCCGAGGCGATCGGATCGCTCGCCTCGCGCACGAGCTCCCTCCTCGACCAGGTCGGCGCCGTGGCCAAGACAGCCTCCCAGACGAACCTCCTCGCGATGAACGCCGCCATCGAGGCGGCGCACGCCGGCGAGTCCGGCGCGGGCTTCGCCGTCGTCGCGGACGAGGTCCGCGGCCTCGCGGAGACCGCCAACAAGAACGCCAAGGAGATCGGCGCGGCGCTCAAGACCGCGACCCAGGACATCGCCCGGGCCTCGGAGCTGAACCGCGCGGCGCGGGAACGCTTCTCCGCGTCGCGGGACGAGAGCGAGGATTTCATCCGCTCGGTGGACGAGCTGTTGTCCCGCATCGCGGGGATCGAGGGGAGCGTCCGGGAGATCCGCGACGCGGCGGAGGGCATCGGCCGGGC
>DAINBW010000063.1:0-9790 GCA_036732745.1 Spirochaetales bacterium
GGCTATCGCGACGGTGTTTGGATGGAGGCCGGCGAGTTCGGCCAGAACCTCGCGGGAAAGCCCCCGGGTTTGGCGCATGCGGCGGAACTCGGCGCCCGCCGTCTTAAGAAAGGTGGAGGAATCCGGAATGGGAGAGGGGCGGTTGTCGTCCCCGCGGCCCTCGAGCTCCGCGCGCCCCTCCGTCTCGCCTTCCCCTCTTCGTTCGATCTCCATCGCTCCCGGGCCTACCTTCTCTTTTTCTTGCCCTTGAGCTTTCGGACCTCGGCCTTGGCGGCGGCCGCCTCGGCCTTGGCGGCGGCCTCGGCGGCCAGGCGGCGCTTCTCCACGCCCTTCGCGGCGAGGAGGAAGACCGCCCCGCCCAGGATCATCGCGGCGCAGAGGAGCTGGCCCATGGAGAAGTTCCAGGGCGAGCCGACGAGATAGGGAGGCGCGGCGGGGTCGCCGAGCCTGAGGATGAAGCCCATCTCGGCGTCGGGCTCGCGGAAGTACTCGATGACGAAGCGGATCGCGCCGTAGCCGATGGCGTAAAGGCCCACGGCGAAGCCGGGAAAGGCCTTGCGCTTGCGGACGAGGAACCAGAGCAGGGCCCAGAGGACGAGTCCCTCGAAAAGGGCCTCGTAGAGCTGGGAGGGATGGCGCGGCAGGTTCACGAGGTCGTTCATCGAGGCGAGGGGCACGTTCGCGCGTTGGGCGAGCTCCTGGACCCAGGGCTCGCGCGCGGAGAAGCGCTCCGCGCCGGGAAAGACGATGCCGAGCGGCGAGGCGGTCACCTTGCCCCAGAGCTCGCCGTTGATGAAGTTGCCGAGGCGGCCGGCGGTGTAGCCGAGAGGCGCGGAGACGGCGATCACGTCCGCCCAGTCGAGCCAGCGCAGCTTCCGCGCGCGGGCATAGAGGAGGGTGGCGACGATGAGGCCGAAGAAGCCGCCGTGGTAGGACATGCCCTGGAAGCCCACGAAGCGCCCGCCCTCGTCGAAGGGCCAGAAGATGAACCAGGGCTTGCGCCAGTAATAGCCCGTGGGGTCGTAGAGGAGGGTGCCGAAAAGCCGCGCGCCGAGGAGGAGGCCGAGAATGGCCCAGAAGAAGAAGCCCGTCGCCTCGTCCTCGGTCCAAAGCGAGGACCGGCGCTTCGACTCGTACCGGAAGAGGAACCAGGTGGCCGCGAAGGCGACCACGTACATGACGCCGTACCAACGGAACGGCAGGCCGGGAATCACCTCGGGGCTGATCCAGGCGGGGAACTGCAGGGCGGCGAGCATGGGCCCTCCTTCGGGGCGGGTGGTCTAGAGGGGCCGCTCGACGATGCGGCCCGACTGCGGATCGAAGGAGAAGACGACGCGGGTCTTGCGGCTCCTCACCTCGAAGAATCGGTTGTGGCTCTCGAGGATGACGCCGGGAAAGATCGTGCCCCGGACGCGGACCTCGGAGGGATGGTGCTCCTCGAACTTCTCCCGAAGGTCGAACAGCCGGATCGAGCGCTTTTCGAGAAGCTTCACCAGTTTTACCTTGTCCTGCCGCACCTGGTCGAGCCCCGCGCCCGCGCGCTCGAGTTCGGCCATCGTGCGGTCGGCGCGGACGATGAGGCCCTTCAGCTTCTCGATCTCCCGCGCCTCGGCCTCGATCATGTCGGCGACCAGGTAGTCCTGGCCGAAGGAGATCTCGGTCTTGATGCCGTTTTCCGAACCTATCTGCGCGGCGTCGACGCCCTTCCGCGCGCGGACGATGCCGCCGACGAGGGCGCCCTTGTCCGCGGCGACGAGGAGGCCGCCGTTCGTCTTGACGTTGCACAGCACGCAGGAGCTCTTGACCTTGACGTCCTCCACGGCCAGGAGCAGGGCCTGCTCGGCGAAGACGGTCTCGATCGAGCGCTTGGCGCGGATGGTGCCGCGCTTGGCGCCCTTGACGCCGGAGCCCACGACGACGCCTCCGTCGGAGGAGACGAGCGCCGCCTCGACGAAACCGGCTATCGCGGCGTCGCCGCCGGCGACGAGCTGGAAGCCCGTGAGCACGCTGCCGGCGACGCGCACCGAGCCGGGGAAGCGGAGGTTGCCGGTCTTGGGGCCCACGTCGCCCTCGAGGGCCAGGCGCTCGCGCACCGCCAGGCGGCCCCCCTCCTCGCGGAGTTCGCCGGCCGCGGCCGCGACGAAGACCGTGGAGCCCCCCTCGCCGGGCTCCTCGCGGACGCTCGCGTCGTGGATGACGGCGGCGCCGCCTGAGGCGGGAGGCGCCATCACCGGCTTGCCGAGCACGTCGAGGCCGTCCTCCCCGGCGTCGCCGGTCTTCCAGGCGCGCAGGATCTTTTCGCCCGCGGCCACGCGCGCCGAGCGGACCTGGGCGCCGGCGGGCGACGCGCCCGGCCGGGGCTCGAGGCGGACCAGCCACTCGAGGCGCAGGCCGCCCGAGGGCACGGCCGGCCGGCCGGCCGCGACGGGGCGGCGGAGCACCGCCTGGCCCGAGCGCGCCGCGGCGACGGCCTCGGCCACGGCCGCGGCGTCGTGGCCGAAAACCACGCCCTTGGCGGCGATCGCGGCCAGGGCGCCTTCCACGGTGAGCGGCGCCCCGAGGCCCTCCTCGGGCCGGAGCGAGAGATAGGCCGCCATCGCGTCGGGCGCGACGGCGACGTCGATGGAGGCGTCGCGGCAGGGAAGGACCCGGAAGCGCCAGGCGCCCTCGCGCTCGGCGGCGACAAAGAGCCCCGCCGCGGTCGCGGCGAGGACGCCGCGCGAAAGCTCGACGCCCTCGTAGAGCTTGACGATGGGATCGTTGCCGGGAATGCCGGGCAGGACCGCGCCGCGCACGTCGAGCCCCGGCTGGCCCGGGGAGGCGGCGGACAGCTCGCCGAGGCGCTGTCCCGCCTGGACGAAGGCGAAGCGGGCCGCCTCGTCCATCGGGAACTCGTCGAGGCGCGCGGCGAGGTGCGACAGGGCGGGATGGGCGAGGATCCGCCCGCGGAGCTCGGCCGCCTTGTCGTCGGGCATGAAGGAGAGGCTGAGGCCGATCGTGCGGTCCTTGCCGCGCACCGGCGGGGAGCCTTCCACGAGGAGGTAGTCGAGGAGTTCCGACGCCGGTCCCTTGTGGAATTCGAGGACGTCCTTCTTGAGCTGCTCCGACTTGACGCCCTTGAGCGCGGCGGCCTTGAGGGCCGCCGTCACGGCGGCGAGCTCGAGGGGCTTGCCGCGGCCGCGGCCCTTCCACAGCGAAAGGGTCGCGCGGGTGCCGTCGGGGGAGATCGCGACCTCGGCGCGGCCGTCGCGGTCCAGGGAGAGGGGCAGGGCGAAGAGCGGCTCTCCCTTGGCCGCCGCGGCGGCGAGCGCGCGGTCGAGCTCCTCCGCCCCGACAAGACTGCCCTCGGGCGCGCCGAGCTCGGCGGCCTTGGCCAGGATCTCCAGGGCCTTGGGCGCGGGAAGGCGCGGATCGCCCGGACGGTAGTCGAGGAAGTAGGTGGCGCCGTCCTGGGCCTTCTCCACGGCGAAGCCGTGGGCGCCGAAGGGCAGGATCTCGGCCCAGCGCGCGCCGGCGCGGAGGATGCCCTCGCGCTCGGCGAAGAGCTCGGTCTTGCGCCGCTCGATGCCGGGCCCCAGGACGAAGGTCGGCTCGGCGTCGGCGCCCGCCGGCGGGAGGGGCTTGCCGAAAATGGTCTTGCCCGCCTTGCCCGGCTGGGCCAGGCAGAGCAGGCCGAGGCGTTCGCCCCGCTGGGCGTAGCCCGTCTTGACGATGTTGAGGTCGGGGTAGATCCTCTCCCGCTTTTCGCGCTTCTCGCTGACGACCACCTTCTCGAACTTGGGCGGAAGGAAGGGCAGGGCTCCGGGCTTCTTGACGGTCTTCTCGGTCCGGATCACCTCGCTGCGCGTGAGGTGGAGCTCGGGCTCGGCGGCCGTCGAAAGGCTCTCCTCGACGAGGGCCTTCCACTCGGGCGGCACCTCGAGCTCCGCCCACTCGACCTCCTCGAGCCGGGGCTCGACGGGAGGCTGGCCCTTGGCGACGATCTCGGTGACCGCGGAGCGGGAGCGGGAGAACTTGCCGACGATCTCGTCGGCGCGCTTCTGGTTGAGGCCGCCGATCTTGGCGTCCATGACGAGGCGGAGGATCTTCTCCCCCGACCACTCGGCGCCGTTCGGATCGGGCGTGAAGCGGAGGCTCGCCTCGAGCTCGAGCTCGTCGACCGTCAGGGCGATGTCGCCCTTCGCGATGCTCTGCGCCACGCCGTGCCCCTAGCCCGAAAAACCCTGCCCGATGGCCCGCGCCAGCTTGTACTTGAGGAACTGGTTCTCGCGGCGGAGCTTGTCTATCTCGAACTGCTGGCTCCGGACCGTCTCCACGAGGTCTCCCGTCGTGAGGGCGCCGGAGGAGAGGAGCTCCTCGACATAGGCCATCTTGGCGCCGAAGTCGGTCTCCGCCTCGAGGCCGGCGGTCTGGAAGCTGCCGTCGAGCTCGGCGATGGAGAGCGGCGCGTCGGCCTCGCCCTCCATGGAGACGAGCTTGTCGGCCGTGCGGTAGACCGCCTGCGAGAGCACGGACTGGGGCTTGTAGCGGATGATGGGGATGCGGCTGCCGAGGGCGATTTCCTGGAGCTCGTCGCGGTAGAGGACGCCGAGGTGCTCGAGGTCGATGTTGAGATACTCCTTGCAGGAGCGGCGGATCTTCTGGGCCTTGTCCGCGTCCTTCGGGTCCTCGAGCATGTTCATGACGAGGCGGGGGCGGAAGCGCGACATGCGGTCGATCGCGACGGCCCAGCGCTCGGGATCGATCTTCTTCACCTCGTCCAGGATGGCCGGCACGTAGGCCTTCTGCAGGGAGGCGCCGTCGCGGCGCAGGGCCTCGAGGTACTCGAAGGCCTTGGAGCGCTGGCCGAAGGCGCCGTAGAGGAGGCGGAAGACGGCGTTCTTGAGGAAGAGGTAGGCGTTGAGCGTGGCCGTCAGGGCGGGCGCGGTGACGACGATGCCCTGGGAGCTCATCAGGAAGAAGTCGAGGATGTTCGAGCTCGTGCCCGCGCCGAGGTCCAGCACGAGGTAGTCCGCGTCCACGGAGAGCAGGCGCTTCACGAGCATGTTCTTCTGGTTCGGCTTGATGTTGGCGAGGCCGGGAATCTCCGCGTCGCCGGGGACGAAGCGGAGGTTTTCGTAGTCGGTGTCGAGGATGACGTTCTCGAACTTGCCGGCGGCGCCGGAGAGGAAGGTGCCGATGCCGGCCTTGGGCGGCGGCACGCCGAGGATCAGGTGGAGGTTGGAGGCGCCGAGGTCGAGGTCGGCCAGGACGACGCGCTTGCCCGCCTGCCCGAGGGCGATGGAGAGATTGGCCGCGACCATGGACTTGCCGACGCCGCCCTTGCCGCTCGCGATCGGGACGATGCGCACCCTAGGCCTCCACCCGCTCGATGTCTTCCGGGCCGCCGGGCGCGTTGCCCGCCTTCGGCGCCGCCCGGCCACCTTCCTCCCCCGCGTCGGCGGCGTCGCCCGCGGGATTCCGGTCGGCGAGCAGGGCCGCGAGGCCGAGCAGGTCGACGAGGAGGACGGCGGCCGCCGGGTAGAGGGCGGCGCGGCGGTTGGGGAGGATGTCCGGACCGAGGCGGAAGGCGGCGAAAAACACCGGAAGGATCGCGGCGAGCGCCAGGATCTTGCCGACGATGGCGAGGGGCCTGTAGGGGGCGTAGCGCCCGCGGTCGTACCACAGGAAGAAGAAGGCCGCGCCGAAGAGGAGCTGGGGCGCGGCGACGTAGCGGAAAAGCGAGCCGAGGGCGGCGGCGCCGGAGGGTTCCGCGCCCGTGCCGAGCGCGCCGAGGCTCCCCGCCAGGAAGGCGAGGCCGAGGAAGCGGAGGATTTCCGCCGCCGAGATTGCCAAGTAGAGAGGCTTACGCTGCATATTCTCCGAGAAGCATACTTTCGCCCCCCCCGACAGTCAAGGAGGAGGGGACGGCAAGGAGTTGACAGGGGACGCCGGCGGAACGGATATTGGAGTGTATGACGCAGAAAGGTTCTTCCCCGGCCAAGCGCCGCCTCGCCTGGAGCGCGGTCGCCGCCTCCCTCGTGTTGGTTTCCACCCTCGCGGTCTCCGTGCCCAAGGCCTTCGCCCAGCCCGCCGACCCCCAGGCGGCGGAGGTCCGGCGCTATTTCCAGATCTTCGAGAACGTTTACCAGTTCGTCCTCCAGAACTACGTGGACGAGATCGAGGCCAAGAAGCTCTACGAGGGCGCCATGAAGGGCATGTTCGAGTCCCTCGGGGATCCCTACTCGGTCTTCCTCGACGAAGCCATGATGAGCGACATGAACGACACCACCGAGGGCAAGTTCGGCGGCATCGGCCTCTACATCTCCAAGCAGCCCGCCGACCCCAAGGCCCCGGAAGGCGCGCCCCGCTACATCGAGATCGTCTCCCCGATCGAAGACACGCCGGGCTGGCGCGCCGGGCTCAAGCCGGGCGACCTCATCGTCAAGATCGAAGGCGAGGGCACGGCCCCGCTTTCCACCGACGAGGCCCAGTCCAAGCTCCGCGGCGAGCCGGGCAGCAAGATCAACTTCACCGTGAAGCGCGGCAACGCCGAGCTCGACTTCTCCGTCGTCCGGGCCGTCATCGAGATCCCCACGGTCAAGCACGCCCTCATCCCCGCGGCCAAGGGCAAGATAGCCTACCTTCGCATCATCGAGTTCACCCCCGCCACCCTCCCCCGCGTCAAGGAAGCCATCAAGGACTTCGACCAGGCGGGCTACGCCGCCATGATCGTCGACGTCCGCTCCAACCCCGGCGGCCTCCTCGACTCGGTCGTCAAGATCGCCGACCTCTTCCTGGACGGCGGCACCATCGTCTCCACCAAGGGTCGGAGCGCCTACGAAAATTCCGTCCGCGCCGCCAAGAGCGACCTCGCCATCCCCAAGGACAAACCCGTCGCCCTCCTCCTCAACCGCGGTTCCGCCTCCGCGTCGGAGATCCTCGCCGGCGCCCTCAAGGACCAGAAGCGCGCCTTCCTGGTCGGCGAGAACAGCTACGGCAAGGGCTCGGTGCAGCAGCCCTTCCCCATCGACGGGACGGGCTTCAAGCTGACGATGGCGCGCTACTACACGCCGAGCGACGAGAACATCGACAAGACCGGCATTCCGCCGGACCTCGTCGCCAAGGATCCCGACCTCGGCCAGGCCGAGGCCGCCGCGCTCGAAAAGCTCTTCGATTCGGGCAAGATCGCCGAGTTCGCCAAAAAGAAGCCCCAGGCCACGCAGCCTGAACGCGACGCCTTCGCCAAGAGTCTCATCGCCGAGGGCTACGCCCTGAACGAGCGGCTCATGAAGCGCCTCGTCCGCGACGAGCTCGCCCGCAACGAGATCGCGCCGACCTACGACCTCGAGTTCGACACGGCCCTCCAGGCGGCCATCGGCGTCCTCGAGGATCCCGCCTACGCGAAGCGCCTCGCCGAGACCCGCACGGTCAAGGAGCTCGTCGCCGAGAAAAAAGCCGCGGCGGCGGCCGCGAAGAACTAGGAACGGGAAGGACCCGGCGCCGCGGCCAGCCGCCGCGGAGAGCCGCCCCTTCCGCCCCGAGGCTCTCCCGATGCGACAATTCATCCTGCCGGAAGACTATGACGGCTCCCCCACCTGCCGGATCGAGGGGGGCCGCGCGCGGTACCTCCTCCGCGTCCTCAGGCTCGCGGCGGGCGACCGTTTCGCGGGCCTGGACGCCGCGGGCCGGCGCCGCGCCCTGGAAGTGCTCGCGGCGGAGGACGAGGGCATCACCCTCGCGGTTTCCGCCCCGGAGGAGGCGCCGGCCGCCGCGGTCCCCCTCCCCGACGCCCGCGGCTCGCGGGGCAGGCGTTCCGGACGCGACGCGCCCCGGGAGCCCGCCGGCCAAGACGGCGGGGCCGAGGCGGCGGCCGGGCCGAGCCGGGTCGCCCCGGCCGCCTGGCCGCGCATCATCCTCGTCCAATCGATGGCCAAGGGCCCGGCGATGGACCTTGTCCTCCGCCAGGCGGCGGAAGCGGGCGTTTCGCGCCTCATCCCCCTCGCCGCGCGGCGGTCCGTCGTCCGCGCCGAGGCCGGGGAGAAGGGCGAATCCGGCTGGGCGAAACGCGCGCGCTGGGAACGCATCGTCCGCGAAGGCCTCCAGCAATCCGGTTCGCCCGTCCCCACCCGCCTCGAGGAGGCGGCGACCCTCGGGGAGCTCGAGGAGCGGCTCGGCCCGCCCCGCGGCAGGCGCCTCTGCCTCCTCCTCCACGAAGCTCCCCTTGCGGAAGGAAGCCTCCACGGGTATCTTACCGAAGCGCCGGACGAGATCGTCCTCTGCGTCGGACCCGAGGGCGGTTTCGCCCCGGACGAGGCGGACTTCCTGCTCGCGGCGGGCTACAAGCCCCTCCGCCTCCCCGGCGCCGTCCTACGGACCGAGACTGCCGCGCTGTACGCGGTCGCCGCGGTCGAGACCATCCTCACGGAGCGATCGTCATGGAGCCCCTCCACCTGAACCGCATCACCGTCCTCGGCGTGCCCGTGGACATCCTCCCCGAAGACCGGATCGAGGAGGTCGCCGCCGCCCTGGAAGACGGCCGGAACCACCAGATCGTCCTGCTCTCGGTCTGGGATCTCATGCGCGCCCGCCGCAACGGCGAGTACCGCACGATGATCGCCGGCGCCAGCCTCGTCCTCCCCATCTCGCTCTCCATCGTGCGCGGCGCCCGCTTCCTCAAGAAGGCCGAACCGGTCCGCTACATGCCCTTCGAGTTCGTCGTCAAGCTCCTCGGCGCCCTGGAGCGCAAGGGCAAGTCGGCCTACCTCCTCGGCGCCTCGCGGACCAAGCTCCAGAAAGCCGAGGCGAACATCCGCTCGACCTTCCCCGGCCTCCGCGTCGTGGGGCGCTACGCCGGCCACTACCCGAAGCCCATGGAGGGCGCCATCATCGAGGCGGTGCGCAAGGCCACCCCGAGCCTCCTCCTCGTCGGCGCCGGCGTCCCGGGACGCGAACGCTGGATCCCGAGAAACCTTCCCCGCTTCAACGCGGGACTTTACCTCTGGTGTTCGGACCTCTTCGAGGTTTTCGCCGAGAGCCGCGGCAAGCCTTCCCGGGAGCTTTTCCGGAGGGGCCTCGAATGGATTCCCTACACGCTCCGCCGCCCCTGGAAGGTCTATCGGCTCTTCGTCTACCTCCTCTACGAGTTCCTCCTCCTCGTCGCCCGCATCAAGGGCCGCTGAAGCCGGCCCCGACGCGGGAGGAGGAGCCGGCGGAGGCCGCTCCCGCCAACGCGCGTTAAGTACCCGGGCAATTGTCTACGCCGTTTATTCCGCGCAACGCGCATACCGCGTTGCGCGCTTGTTGTTTGGGGTCCAGAATTCGCCCGGCATGGACACGATCCTCCATATCGAGGGCGACGCGGCCGAGGCCCGCGCGCTCGCCGCCGTCCTTTCCGGGGAATACCGGGTGGCCCACTGCGGCCCGGACGCCGCGGCCGCCCTCGCGGCGCTCCGGCGCGAGTCCCCCGCGGCGGTGATCATGGATCCCGGCCGCGCCGGCGGGCTCGAGCTCCTGGAGACGCTGGCCCGCGGCCGGGGCTTCCCGCCCGTCATCGCGATGAGCGATTTCGCCGGTCCGCGCTCCGTCGTGCGCGCCATCCGCCGCGGCGCGGCCGATTGCCTGCCGCGCCCCTGCGCCCCCGCGGAGCTCGCCGCCGCCCTGCGGGCCGCCCTGGAGCCCGGCCTCCGCGCCCCGCCGCCCTTCGTCGGGACAAGCGAGGCCCTGCGCAGCTCCTGCGCCCTCATCGAGCGCTTCGCCCGCCACGACTACCCGGTCCTCGTGCTCGGCGAAAGCGGCACGGGCAAGGAGC
>DAINBW010000064.1:0-4590 GCA_036732745.1 Spirochaetales bacterium
GGGCCACCTCGCCACATACAGCGGCCTCCGGAACGCCCCGGCGCGGCGCCGGGCCAGGTCGGGTTCGAAATCGGCGGCCGCGAGGGGAAGGCCCGCGGGGCAGCCGTCGATGAGGACGCCGACGGCGGGACCGTGCGACTCGCCGAGGATCTCGAGCCGGAAGAGGGTGCCGAGACTGTTCATGGAACCTCCATCACGAAAGCGGCGAGCTCGGCCAGGGGAAGTTCGACGACTTCCGCGCGGCCGAAATCGCGGGGCAGGACGAAGCGGACGAGGCCGGCCTCCCGTTTCTTGTCCGCGCCGAGGGCCGCGACGACGCGGCGCCGCGCGGCCAGGGCGGCGGCCTGGTCCACTCCGGCCGGGAGCCGGCCGGCAAGGTCGCCGGTCGCGGCGCGCGCGCCGAGCTCGATGGCCGCGGCGACGGAGACCGGCAGCTCCCAGGCCCCGACCAGGGCCAAGAGTCGGGAGAGGGTCGCCTCGTTCATGGCGCCGCGGGCGACCGCCAACCGCGCGGCCGAGCAGAGCCCGGCGGCGACGGCGTGGCCGTGGGGGATGCCGAGCTCGAGCTCGAGCCCGTGCCCGATGGTGTGGCCGAGGTTGAGGAGGCGGCGCTCTCCCGCCTCGCGCTCGTCGCGGGAGACGATCCCGGCCTTGAAGGCCACGGAGCCGGCGACGATCGCCTCCAGGGCCCCGCGGCCGCCCGGCTCCGCCGCCCTCGGCCGCCGCCCGCCGAGGCCCTCCACGAGCGCGGCGTAGCCGCCCCCGGCGAGGACGGCGTGCTTGAGGACCTCCGCCATGCCGGAGGCGAATTCGGTTTCGCTCAACGTGTCCAAAAAGGCGACGTCCGCGAGGACGCGGCGCGGCCGGCTGAAGGAGCCGACGAGGTTTTTCCGGCCCCGGAAGTCGATGCCGGTCTTGCCCCCCACCGCGGCGTCGACCATCGCGAGAAGGGTGGTCGGCAGGATCTCGAAGGCCACGCCGCGCATCCAAGTGGAAGCCGCGAAGCCGGCGAGGTCGGAGACGGAGCCGCCGCCGAAGGCGATCACGGTGGAGCCGCGGTCGAGGCCCGCGTCCAGGAAGGCTCCGTAGAGGGCCTCGAGCGAGGCCAGGTTCTTGGCCGCCTCGCCGCGCGACGCGACCACGCGGGGGACGCCGGGAAGGACGCGGTCGAGTAGGGCGCCGTGGAGGCGCAGGGCCTCGGGGTCGGCGACGACGATCGCCCGCGCGCCGCCTCCCGACTCGGCCGCCGGGCTCGGCGCTTGGGCCGCTTGGGGCGCTTGGGCCGCTTGGGCCGCTTGGGCCGCTTGGGCCGCCGCGAAGGGAAAGTCGCCAGGTTCGAGGGCCGCGACGCGGACGAGGGTTTCGCCGTCCCGGCCGGTGATGCTCGGTTCCATGCTAGGCCGCCCCGGCCCCGGCCCGCGCCGGAGCGTCGGCCGCGGCTAGGGCGTCGGCCGCGCCCGCCGCGCCCGTCGCGCCAAGCTCGGCGCCGTCCGCCCCGCCGCCCGCGGACGCGTCCTCGGCCTCCAACTCCTCCATGAAGGCGCGCAGGCGGCGGAGCTTGTCCATGAGCCGGGCAAAGGCGAGGGGATCGAGCTGCTGGTCCTTGTCGGAGAGGGCGCTCGAAGGATCGCAGTGGACCTCGATCTCCAGCCCGTCGACGCCGGCCGCCACCGCCGCCAGGCTCATAGGCTCCACCATGCCGAGGATGCCCGTTCCGTGGGAGGGATCGACGATGATCGGAAGGTGGCTGGCCGCGCGGACGGCGGGGATCATCGAAAGGTCGAGGGTGTTGCGGGTGTAGGTCTCGAAGGTCCTGATGCCGCGCTCGCAGAGGATGACCTGCCCGTTGCCCTCGGCGAGGATGTACTCGGCGCAGTTGAGCCATTCCTCGAAGGTGGCGTGCATGCCGCGCTTCAGGAGGACCGGCTTGCCCGCCTTGCCCGCCTCGCGGAGGAGGGAGAAGTTCTGCATGTTGCGCGCGCCGATCTGGAGGATGTCGGCGTACTCGCCGACCCAGGACACGTCCCGCGTGTCGATGACCTCGGTGACGATGGGCAGGCCCGTCTCGCGGCGCGCCTTGTCGAGGAGCTTGAGTCCCTTGAGCCCGAGACCCTGGAAGGCGTAGGGAGAGGTGCGCGGCTTGAAGGCGCCGCCGCGGAGCATGGCGGCCCCGGCTTCCTTCACTGCCACGGCGGTGCGGATAATCTGGTCTTCGTTTTCCACGGCGCAGGGGCCGGCCATGACGACCAGGCCCTCGCCGATCCTGACGCCCGCCACCTCGACGACGGAGCGGTCCCGTCCGGGCGCCTGCCCGGCGAGCCTGAGGTTTTTCATGCCGTCCTCCCGGCGTTCAATACTATGCTGAACATGTCGTGTCTCCAATTGGCCTTCGCGTCGTGTCGCTTCCGCGCGCCGGGGCGGCGGGGGGTGGACTTGTTCCGATCCTCCGACTTCCGGCTCGCTCCGCCCGGACCGGGCGGCGAAGGAGCCTCAATGCGTATAAAAGGAGTAGGAGGAATAATAGAAGGAGGAGACGCGGGGGAGGAGGGAGGCCGTGGAAACGCCGACGGAGAGATCGCCGCCGGGGCGGGACGAGGCGAGGCCGAGCGGCGTCGCCCTGTGGTCAGGGGCCATGGGGGCCCAAACTGCTTCCATCGTCATGCTTTCGTTCCCGGGAGCGCCGTGGCGGCGCTCGTCGGCCTAGGCACCCTAGCACGGGCCGCCGCCCGAGTCAAGTTTCTATGAAGAGATGCCCACGCCTTGCCAAAATGCCGCGCGGGCGGTACCGTGGCCCGATGCCGATGCTATCCGAACGCGCGCGCGCCGTCGAGCCCTCGCGCACCATCGCGATGAACCAACGCGCCCGCGAGCTCAGGGCCGCCGGCCGGGACGTGATCGACCTCACGGTCGGCGAACCCGACTTCAGGCCCCCGCGCCGCGTCCTGGAGGCGGCCGCCGCGGCGGCCCTGGCCGGCGCCGACCGCTATACGCCGGTCGCCGGCCTCCCCGAACTGCGCGAACTCGCCGCGGCCGCCTACCGCGCCGACGGCGGCTTGGACTACGCCCCGGGCGCCGTCATGGTGGCCCCCGGCGCCAAGGCCGCGCTCAGCGCCGCCTTCCTGGCCCTGGCGGGCCCGGGCGACGAGGTCCTCATCCCCACGCCGGCCTGGCTCAGCTACGCGGAGCAGGCCAAGCTCGTCGGCGCGGCGCCCCGCCTGGTCTATTGTTCGCCCCACGGCGGCTACAAGCTCGATCCCGAGGCCCTGCGCGGCGCGCTCACGCCGCGGACGAGGCTCATCGTCCTCGGAAGCCCCGCCAATCCGACTGGCGCCGTCTATTCCCGCGCGGAACTTGCGGCCCTTGCGGCCGCGCTGGAGGGCCGGCCCGACATCTGGATCCTGTCCGACGAGGTGTACCGCTCCATCCGCTATGTGGCGGAGGCCCCGAGCCCCGCCGAACTCCCCTCCCTGGGGGACCGGACGGCCGTCGTCCGCGGCCTCTCCAAGTCCCACGCCATGACCGGCTGGCGCATCGGCTTCCTGGCCGGCCCCCGGGAGTTCGTCGACGCGGCCATCGCCATCCAGGGCCAAACCCTGACCTGCGCCCCGATGATATCCCAGCTCGCGGCCATCGAAGCCTTGAAGCTGCCGCCCGCCGAGCTTTGGCCGATGCGGGAGGCCTACGAACGCCGCCGCTCGCTGGTATGCGCCGGACTCGCCGCCGCCGGCGCCCTGGCCGTGGCGCCGCCCGACGGGGCCTTCTACGCCTTTCCCCGCATCGAGGGCCTCTTCGGGGCCCAAGCCCCCCGCGGCACTATCCGCTCGTCGGACGAGCTCGCGCTCTACCTCCTCGAGGAGGGCGGCGTCGCCCTGGTGCCCGGCTCGGCCTTCGGCGACGACGGCGCGCTCAGGCTCTCCTTCGCCGCCGCCGAGGACAGCCTGGCCAAGGCCCTCGACCGCCTCGCCGCAAGCCTGGCCAAACTCGGCTAGGCCGGACCGGGCGGCCGGCCGCGCCGGCGGGGCGGAAGGCCGGGCCCGGCCGGATCAGCGGGAAGCCGTGTCCTCGATTTCCTTCTTCGCCCGCTCGCACCAAGCGGCCGTGGCCGCGGCCATGGAGCGGCCATATTCGGCGATCAAGCGCCACATGAGGCCTTCATTTCCCGGCGGCAGGCGGGCGATCGCGGCCTCGATGCCCCCGTCGATGGCCAGGGCCGCGGCCCGCTCCGCCGCGATGAACTTGAGCATCGTCGCCGGTTCGGCGAGATTGCCGAACAGGAGCTTGAGCGCGAACTCGTTGCGCATCGCCGTGGGCGCCGGATCCTGGACGATCCAGGCGCCGAAGGCGGCGCGGCCGGCCGGCGTCACGCGATAGCGGATCCGGGCCGGGCCGCTTTCCGGCGTTTCCAGATGGGCCGTGACGAGACCGTCCTCCTCGAGGACTTTGAGGGCCGGATAGACGCTCGCGCTCGGCTCCTGCCAAAAATAGCCGACCATCTCGTTGAGGCGCTTGCGAATCTCGTAACCGGTCATGTCGGCATAGTGAAGCATGCCGAGTACGGCATAGCGGGCACGGTTTTCCTTGGCCATTTCG
>DAINBW010000064.1:4690-9788 GCA_036732745.1 Spirochaetales bacterium
GCGCCGGAGCCGCGCCGGAAAAAGGCCTCGACGGAGGGGAACCGCGCCTGACGGCGACCGCGCCGACGCGGCCGCCGTCAAGGCCGGGTCAGGATCGGCGCTCCGGTTCCACGCGCACGAGGGCGCGCAGGTAGGAGGTCAGCGTGGCGCGGTAAAAGAAGGCCGAAAACAAGAGGTAGGCGCCCGTCGTCGCCAGCACGGCCGGCAGGATCGAGCCGTCGAGCAGCTCGGAGAGCATCCGCATCGCGAAGGCGGTGTGCGCGACGCCGACGAGAAGGGGCAGGCCGAAGACGACGCGGAGCTGCAGGGCCACGCTGCGCTTGCCGTCCTCGGGCGACATGCCGAGCTTCCTGAGGAGGGCGTAGCGCCTCCCGTCATCCCGCGCGTCGATGAGCTGCTTGAAGCCGATGAGGGCGCAGGCGGCCAGGAAAAAGACCAGGCAGAGGAAGACCCCGATGAAGAGCATCATGCCGCTCGTCTCGTAGAAATCCCGCTCGTGGTCCGAGTAGGCGATGAAGTTGGCCGCGCCGGGCCCGAGTTCGGCCTTGAGCCGCTCCGTGAGCGCCGCGCCGTCGCGGGGCCGGTCCAGGACGAGGCCCGAGATTTCGGCTCGGGCGGCGGGGCCGAGGGCGGCCGCGGCGCGCTCCCATTCCCCGTCCTCGAGGACGAGAAGGGGCTTGGCCTTCTCGAAGGATATGGGCGGATCGCGGTGAACGAGGACGACGACGAAGGGGCGCGGGACGGCGCCCAGGCGGGCGGTGACGCTCGAGCTCCAATCGCGCATGCGCGTGTCCTCGCCGTAGGCGAGGTCGACGGCGATCGCCTGGCCGGGAGCCAACTCGGGCGGCGCGGCTTCGCCGCGGACCGCGAGGCGCCTCGCGTAGTCGGAGCGCCGCATGAGATGGCCCTTGAAGGGGCCGTCCTTCTCGCCGAACTCTCGGGCCTCGGCCGTCGGCGGCGCGCCTTCGAGCTCCGCGCGGAGGAGGGCAAAGCGCTCGGCCGACAGGACCGAGCGGCCCTCTTCGCGGACGATGGCCGCGGCCTTCTCGAGGAGGGCCGGATCGGCGGACTCGTATTCGTAGGTGAATTCCGAGGCTTCCGTGATCTGCTGGTAGCCCGTCGCGTAGATGCTCGCCGTCGTCGCGACCGAGCTCATCGCCACGGCGTCCAGGACCGCGATCGTCGCGAGAAGCCGCGAGTTGCGCCTGAGGCGGAAGCCGAGTTGGGAGTAGGCCACGAGGCGCGGCCCCGACAGCCAGCGGCGGCGGTCGCGCCGCGCGAGCGAAAGGAGCCCGGGGGCGAGCCCGGAAAACAGGCAATAGGTGCCGAGGATCGTCGCGCCGAGGACGGGCAGCATGAAGCGGATGACGCCGCGCAGGTCGGCGGAGAGCGCCACGCCGTAGCCGGCTCCCAGGAAGAGCAGGGCGGCGATCGAAAGCGGCAACACCAGCCGCGGCGGCCGCTCCGCGTCCTTCTCCGCCTTGAAGAGATCCACGAGGCGGGCGCGCCGCACGGCGACGTAGGAACGCGCGGCGGACAGGAAGAAGATCGCGAGGAAGACGACCGAGGTGATTAGGACGGCGCGCGGCGCGAGGACGAACCGCACTTCGATCGGGAGCCGCATCAACGAGGCCAGCGCCATCGCCTCCAGGCGCGCCAGGAGGCCGCCGAGGACGAGGCCGGCGCCGAGCGCGAAGATGCCGACGACGGCGCTTTCCAGGAACAAGAGGCGGGCCGTCTCGCCGCGCCGGAGGCCGAGGAGGGAGTAGGTCGCGATCTCCTTGGAGCGGCGCTTCAGGAAAAAGCCCGAGGCGATCCAGGTGAAGACGAAGCCGAAGACGGCGACGATGATCGAGGAGACCATGAACATCGCGCTGATCCGCGAGGAACTCGTGCTCGCCGCCAGGAACTGCGGATTCTCCCGCAGGGATGAGAAGGAATAAAAGGCGACGACTACGAAGACGAGGCAGGAAAAATAGGCGGCGTAGTCGCGGAGGTTGCGGCGGAGGTTCCGCTTCGCGAGATCAGCGGGCAGCACGGCTTTCCCCCTCCAGGCTCGCGAGGACGCCGAGGACGCGGTCGAAGAGCTCCTTGCGGCCGCCCGGCCCGCGGCGGAGCTCCGTGTAGAGCCGGCCGTCCTTGATGAAGAGCACGCGCTTGCACCAGCTCGCGGCGAAGGGATCGTGGGTGACGAGGAGGATGGTCGCGCCGCGCTTCTCGTTGAGGCCGGAGAAGCATTCGAGGAGGTCGCGGCTCGAGGCCGAGTCGAGGGCGCCGGTCGGCTCGTCGGCCAGGACCAGGGCCGGCTTGGCCGCCATCGCGCGCGCGGCCGCGGCCCGCTGGCGCTGGCCGCCCGAGACTTCGGCCGGATACTTGTGGAGCGCGGCCGCGATGCCGAGCTCCTCGGCGAGCTCGTCGACCCGCGCCAGGATCTCCCCGGCGGGGCGCCGCGCCAGCGCCAGGGGCAACGCGATGTTTTCGGCCAGGGACATCGTGTCGAGGAGGTTGGCGTCCTGGAAGACGAAGCCGAGGCGCTCGCGGCGGAAGGTGGCCAGGCCCTCGTCGTCGAGGCTCGCGAGGTCCACCCCGTCCACAAGGATGCGGCCCGAGGTGGGCGCGTCGATGGTCGCGACGAGATTGAGGAGGGTCGTCTTGCCGGAGCCGGAGGGCCCCATCACGGCGGTGAAGTCGCCGGCGGCGAGGGTGAGGCTCACCTCCTCGAGGGCGGCGGTCGGCGGTCCGCCGGCGCGGCCGCGGTAGATCTTGGTCAGGTTCTCTATGGAAAGGACATTCATGGGGGATCGCTCCTTCATGCCGGCGAGGATAGCCCCGGCGAAGGGCCGGCGGCAATTTCGCCGACCTTACGAAAGCGGCGCGCGGCGCTTACCTTCTCGTAAGCGCCCGGCTCCTACCTTCGCGGGCCGGGCCTCATTCGCCGCGGGCCGGTTCGTTCCAGTCGGAAAGCCGCGGGAAGGAGAGGATGGCCCGCGTGCCAAGCCCCTCTTCGGACTCGAGGCGAAGGCCGTGGCCGAGGCGGTCGCAGAGCTTCCTGGAGAGGTAGAGGCCGAGGCCCGTCGCCGCGAGGTCCCCCCGGCCGTTCTTTCCGGTGAAGCTTCGCGTGAACAGCCGGGGCAGGTCCTCGGCCCGGATCCCGATGCCCTCGTCCGCGACGACGAGCCGGGTCTCGCGCCCGTCGCGCTCCATGGCCACGAGCACCCGGCCGCCCGGCCGCGAGTACTTGGCCGCGTTCGAAAGAAGCTGTTCGAGGATGAAGTCGAGCCATTTCGGATCGCTGCGCAGCTCGAACCAAGGCCCCGCGAGCTCCGGCCGCAGGTCCTTCGCGATGAAGGCGCGCGCCAGGCGCCGCAGGACCTCGCGGACCGCGCGCTCGGGATCCACCGCCTCCACGAGGGAGTCGACGGCGAAGTCGGAGGAACGCGCGTAGCCCAGGGCCTTGCGGAGGCGATCCTCCAGGCGCTCGATCTCGGCCAGGACCTCGGCGCGCTGGAGTTCGCCGGCCTCGGCCATCAGCCGGAGCGCGGAGACCGGCGTCTTGAGCTCGTGGACCCAGGCGGCGATGAACTCGACGTCCTCGCGGGCGGCCAGGCGCCGCCCGGCTATCTCGGCCTCGGCGTCCGCGCGGAGGCGCTCCATGAGGAGGGCCGGCTCCGGCGCCTCGCCCGGGGGCGGCTCGGGGAGCTCGAGGCCGAGGGGCGAAAACTCGCCCTTCGCCGCCTTGCCCAGGGCCTCGTAGTAGGGGCCCGCGATCAGCCACTCCGCGCCGAGGTAGGCGGCGACGAGGACGAAGGACAACAGGGCGAGGTAGCCGAGATTGGAGGGGCTGGGACTGGTCCGGGCGTCCAGGGCCATGACCAGGATGAGAAGGAAGGCGAAGAAGGCCAGGAAGGCCGCGAGCCGGACTCGGCGCCGGAGGAAGGGCAGGAGCCTCACGGGACGACGTAGCCTTCGCCCTTGCGGGTGACGATGAAGCCCTCGAGGCCGATCTCGGCGAGTTTTTTCCGCAGGCGGTTCATCGCGACGTTGAGGGTGTTGTCGTCCACGAAGACCTCGTCGTTCCAGAGCGCCTCCATGACCTCGGCCTTGGTGACGAGTTCGCCCGCCCTGCCCATCAGCGTGGCCAGGATGCGGAATTCGTTGCGGGTGAGGTCGGCGGAGACCCCGTCCTTGTCCAGGCGCGCGGCCTTCAGGTCCAGGACGGCGCCGCCCCGTTCGAGGAGCTCGGGCTCGGCGTCGGCGTAGGAGTAGGCGCGGCGGAGGAGGGCGCGGATCTTGGCGACGAGGATCTCCATGGAAAAGGGCTTCGTGACGTAGTCGTCCCCGCCGATCGTCACGCCCATCACGACGTCCATGCTCTCGGCCCGCGCGGAGAGGAAAAGGACGGGCACGGTGGAAAATTCGCGGATGCGGCGGCACCAATGGAAGCCGTCGAAGCGCGGCAGGTTCACGTCCAGGATGACGAGCTGGGGCTTGTGCCGGGCCACCTCGCCCAGGACGTCGTCGAAGTCGCCGGCGCGGACCACCTCGTAGCCCCAGCGTCCGAGCCCCTCGGCGATGAGGGAGGAGAGCGCCTCGTCGTCCTCGACGAGAAGTAGCTTGAATTCGGCCATCGTCCAATCCTAAAGGGAGGCCGGGCCCCGCGGCAAGCCGGGCGGCCCCGGCCCGGTCGCGCCGCCTAGGCGAAGTTCCTCTCGACGAGGGGCCGGAGGACGAGCTCGTCGGGCGCGACGTTCTCGTCGGCCTCCGCCAGGCCGAGAATCGCCTCGGCCACGCTGGCGGCCGCGAGGTATTCGGGCCGCGCCGCGGGCCGGAAGGGCGTGTCGATGCCGCCGGGATAGACGTTCGCCACGCGGACCCCGTCCGCCCGGAGCTCCTTCCTCAAGACCTTGGCCAGGCCGTCGAAGGCGCACTTCGAGGCCGTGTAGCCGCCGATGCCCTCGTTCGAATACAGGCAGACGGTGGAAAGGATGTTGACGACGAGGCCGCGGCCGGTTTCGCGCATCGCGGGGCAGGCGGCCTGGATGAAGGCGAGCGGCGCCAAAAGGTTGAGCTCGAGCATGGCGCGGAGGTCGGCGGCGGC
>DAINBW010000065.1:0-9725 GCA_036732745.1 Spirochaetales bacterium
CGCGGCCTCGGCGTCGGGCAGCGCGACCAGGTCGAGGCGGCCGAAGCGGGACATCGTGTCGCGGACGATGAAGGTGACGTCCTGCGGCAGGTCGTAGCGGCCGAAGCGCTCCAGGACCTCGAGCACCTCGTCGGGCCCCAGGCCCGCGCTGGCCGCGTTCCAGAGCGACAGGGGGTCGATGCGGTAGGTGTGGAGGTGCTCGGGACTCTTCTCGAGGCCGGCGAAGGCGCCTACGGCCGCCCTGGCCTCCTCGAAGGCCGGGTCATGCACGTCGAGAAGGAGGGAGAGATCGCTCTGAACGATGAGAGGCTTGCCTTCGGCCATATTCGATACATTGTAGTGCGAACGGGGGCCGCGGAACAAGAAGCGAAGGACCGCATTCGCGCAACGCCCCGGGAAAGGCCCGCGACGGGGCGCGAAGGCCTCGCGGGGGCTTCGCGAGGGCCTCTCGGAGGCCTCGCCAAAGCCGCGCCGAGCCCCTTGCCCCAAGCGCGCGCAGCGCCCTACACTCCATCCCGTGACACAAGCACCGAGCCCCCGCAACCGGAGCCTCCGCCTCGACGACGCCGATCGGGACAGGCTCGCGCCTCTTCTCGCCAAGGCCGCGGACCTCGGCAGGGGCTCGGAGCCCTTGACCGAGGCGGAAGCCCTGGACCGCGTGATCCAGGGCGACTGCCTGGACGTCCTGCCGCGCCTTCCCCGGGCCTCCTTCGACCTCCTCGTCGCCGATCCGCCCTACAACCTCGCCAAGGACTTCGGCGCCGAGCGGGGCCGGCGCATGGACGACGAAGCCTACGAGGCCTATACCGGCGCCTGGCTCGACGCGGCCCTCCCCCTCCTCAAGCCGGATGCGAGCGTCTACGTCTTCGGCGACTGGCGCGGCAGCTCGGCCCTCTACCGCGCCCTCTCGCGGCGCCTCGTCGTGCGGAACAAGATCGTCTGGGAGCGGGAAAAGGGCCGTGCCGCCGCCGCGAACTGGAAGAGCGCCCACGAGGAGATCTGGTTCGCCACCGCCTCCGAAACCTGGCGCTTCGACGCGGCGGCCGTGCGCCAGCGCCGCCTCGTGCGCGCGCCCTACCGCGACGAGGCGGGCCGGCCCAAGGACTGGGTGGAGGACGAAGCGGGCCGCTTCCGCGACACCGCCGCCTCCAACATCTGGACCGACCTCACCGTGCCCTATTGGTCCATGCCGGAAAACACCCCCCACCCCACGCAAAAGCCCGAAAAGCTCCTCGCCAAGCTCCTCCTCGCCTCGAGCGCGCCGGGCGGCGCCGTCCTCGACCCCTTCCTCGGCTCGGGCACGAGCGCCGTCGTCGCGAAGAAGCTCGGCCGCCGCTTCGTCGGCGTCGAACTCGACGCCGAACATTGCCTCCACGCCCTGCGGCGCCTCGAACTCGCCGCGGCCGAGCCCCGGATCCAGGGCTACGAGGACGGCGTCTTCTGGGAGCGGAACTCGGGACCTCGCCGCGGCTTCAAAACGGCCGCAACCGTCGATTTCATCGAATGCGGTCAATCGCGGATTCAAGAGCGCGCGACGGGTCGCAACGCCGGCGAACGGCGGGAGCCGCCATGAAAACGAGGCTGAAGCCCGAACTCTACGTGCCCGTCGCGCTCGCCGCCTTCTTCGCGGTCCTCGTCCTCCTCGGCGCCACGCGGGGACTCGAAAACGGGGTCTACGACGCCTTCCTCCACCTGCGCCCCGGTCCGGCCGAGTCCCGCGACATCCTCCTCATCGACATCGACGACCGGGCCGTCGCCCGCGTCGGCACTTGGCCGGTGGCCCGCACGGTCATCGCGGACGGCCTCATGCTCCTCGGGGAATTCGGCGCCGACCAGGCGGTCTTCGATATCGAGTACGTCGACAAGAGCCCCCGCGGCGTCAACCAGGAAGTCCTGTCGGAGGAGATTCCCGAGCTCCTGTCGAACGAATTCTCAAGCATAGCCAACAACGTCCAGGGCCTCGTGGAGGCGGTCGCGCGGGGCAGCCTGCCCGCCCGCGAGGCCCGGGCCTTCGCCAAGGACCTGGGCGACCTCGTGGACGCCTCCCGCCGACGGGTCGACGGCGCCGTCGGCCGCATCGCGCGGGACAACGACGAGTACCTGGCCGGCGCCGCGCGCTTCTTCGGCAAGACCTACTTCACGGTGAACATGCAGGATTCGCGCGACGATTCCGTCAGCCCGGAACTGCGCGCCCTGGTCGCCGAGCGCTTCGGCATCAAGGGAATCGACGCCTCGGCCCGGCCCCTCGCGCCCAAGACCGAGATCAAGCCGGCCATCGAGCCCATCGCGCGCGCCGCCGCCGGCCTCGGCTTCCCCAACGTCGTCGTCGACCCCGACGGCGTCCGGCGCCGCATATCGCTCGTCCAGCGCTTCGGCGACGCCTACTTTCCCCAGCTCGTGCTGGCGCCCGTCCTCGCGCGGATCGGCGATCCCAAGGTCAAGCTCCATCCGGGCGGCCTCGTCCTCGTCGGCGCCCGGATGCCCGACGGCTGGACCGGCGACATCCGCGTGCCCTTCGACGCCCGGGGCAACCTCGTCATCGACTGGCCTCACAAGAAGTTCCTCGACAGCTTCCGCCACCTTTCCTTCGACCAGCTCGTCGCGCACGACGAGACGATGGCGACCCTCGTCTACAACCTCAAGATCCGCGCTGGCTGGGGCTACCTCGACCTTTACTCCGGCGAGCGTCCCCTCCTCGACATCTGGGCGGAGGCCGAGGCGCTCCGCGCGGAGATCATGGCCGGCCGCGAGCCCGCCTCGCGCAAGGCCGACTATCGCGCCCTCCGCGACCTCTTCATGGCCGAGGTGGGCGCCTTCCTGGCGGCCAAGCCCGAGGCCGCGATAGCCGGGGCGGCGGCCGCGGTCGCCGCCGACCCCGCCGCGCCGGCGGAGACGAAGGCCGAGTACGCCAAGATCGGCGCCGACGCGCCGGCCTACTTCGCCGAGGTCGCCAAGCTCCACGCGAACCTGGCGGCCATCCGCGCCGACCTCGACCTCAAGGTCAAGGGCAGCCTCGGCATCATCGGCCACACGGCGACGGGCAGCACCGATATCGGCGTCAACCCCTTCGACTCGAGCTACTCCAACGTGGGCACCCACGCCTCGGTGGCGAACACCATCCTCCAGCGCCGCTTCATCGACGAGGCGCCGGCCTGGGCCTCGGCCCTCGCGACCCTCGTCCTCACCCTCCTCCTCGTCTACCTCCTCAGGGACGCCAAGCCCGCCGTCGTCATCGCGGTCGGCGCCGTCGCGGCCCTCGGCATAGCCGGCGCCGCCGCCCTCCTCTTCGTGGCGACCGGACTCTACTTCCCCCTCGTCGCGCCCCTCGCCGCGGTGGCCACCTCCTTCCTCTTCCTCGCGGGCCGCAAGTTCCTCGCGGTGGAAAAGGAGAAGGGCTTCATCCGCAGCGCCTTCTCGCACTACCTCTCGGAGGAGGTCATCAAGGACATCGTCGGCAACCCCGGCAAGCTCAAGCTCGGCGGCGAGGCGCGGGTGATGACCGCCCTCTTCACCGACATCAAGGGCTTCTCCACGGTCTCCGAAAAGCTCACCGCCACCGAGCTCGTCCACCTCCTCAACGAATACCTCTCCACGATGAGCGACATCATCCTCGGGCTCAAGGGCACGATCGACAAGTACGAGGGCGACGCGATCATCTCCTTCTTCGGCGCGCCGCTCGAGCTGCCCGACCACGCCCTCCGCGCCTGCCAGGCCGCGATCCGGATGAAGAAGGCGGAGGCGGCGCTCAACGCGCGCTTCCTCGCGGAGGGCATCTCGCCCGCCCACCTCCTGACGCGCGTCGGCATCAACTCCGGCGAGATGGTCGTCGGCAACATGGGCACGATCCGCAAGATGGACTACACGGTCATCGGCGACTCGGTCAACCTCGCCGCCCGGCTCGAAGGCGTCAACAAGCAGTACGGCACCTGGCTCTGCGTCTCCGAGGACACGCGGGCGGCGGCCGGCGACGCCGTCGTCGTGCGGCGCCTGGACCGCGTCCGCGTCGTCGGCAAGCAGCAGGCGATCCGCATCTACGAACTCGTCGACGAGAAGGGCCTCCTCGAGGACCGCGTCGCCGAGGTCCTCGGCCGCTTCGAGGAGTCGCTCGAACTCTTCGAGAACCGCGACTGGGCCAAGGCCGCCGCCGGCTTCGAGAGGGTCTTGGCCCTGTCGCCGGAGGACGGCCCCGCCGGCCGCTACCTGAAGCTCGCGCGCGAATACCAGGCCAGCCCGCCGCCGGCGAGCTGGGACGGCGTCTTCGTCCTCACCTCGAAGTGAGGGCGAGTTCGAGCAGCAGGGGCAGGTGGTCCGAGTAGCCCGACCGGCTCGAGCTCGACCAGGCCCGCGGCGCGCCCGCGGCGTCGAGAAGGAAGGCTTCGTCGAGGGGGCCGAAGCCCGAGAGGGTCAGACCCTCCCCGTCGAGGAGGCCGGGCGGGAGGAGGAAGCCGTCGATCCGCTCCGGCTTCCCCTCGTGGACGTAGCTGTAGCCCGCCGAGTCCGCCCAGGGGCTGTAGAGCGCCGCGCCGGAGGGCGAAAGGCCCGCCTCGCCGCGCCGTCCCGCGACAAGGAGGCGCGGCCGCGCGGGGATGCCCCCGGCTCCTCCGCTTCCCCCGCCTCCAGCGGCGGCCGACGTGGCCGCGTCCCCTGCCGCACCCCCGGCCGCGCCTCCAGCCGCGTCCCCGGCCCCGGTTGCTTCCCCGGCCCGGGCAGCCGCCTCCACGGGCATCAGCGCGGTCTCGTAGCGCCGCCCGACACGGAGATACTCGTCCGGATTCTCGTTGAAGTCGCCGCAGGCCAGGAACTCGGCGCCCGGGTCGGCCGCCAGGAGGGCCGCGACCCGCGAGGCAAGGAGGGCGGCCGCCTCGCGCCGCGCCCCTTCCGTCTCCCGCGCCCCGCCGAGCTTGGATTTCCAGTGGCAGACAAAGAGCCGCAGGCTTCTGCCCGGCGCCGCCTCGACCTCCGCCTCGAGCAGATACCGCCCCTCGTGGCCGCCCGCAGCCATTGAAGCGCCCGCGCCGCCGCCTAAGGCGCCGCCTGAGCCGCTTGAAGCGCCCGCACCGCCCGCGCCGCTTGAGGCTCCCGCGCCGCCGCCTGAGCCGCTTGAAGCGCCAGCGCCCGCCAGTCCGTGGGCCTTGAGCGAGAGCAAGGGCAAGCGCGTGAGGATCCCGCTCTGGATGGCCTGGCCCGGGGCGGCGACGAGGGCGGCCTCGCGGTAGCCCGAGTCCCGCAAGGGGCCGTTCCGCAGGGCCTCGAGGACGCCGCGGTTCTCCACCTCGAGGAGGCAAAGGATGTCCGGCCCGCGGCGCCCGCTCTCCGCCGCCAAGACCACCTCGGCCAGGAGCTCCAGCCGGCGCCGGTAGCGGGCCTCGTCCCAGCGCCCCTTCGCGACGGAAAAATCCGCGTACTCCGTGCCGAGCTCCTCCGCGTCGAAGAGGCTCTTCACGTTGTACGACATCACGATGAGCAAAGCGGGGGCGGGTTTGGGGGCGAGGAGGGAGCAGGCGCCGGAGAGGACGGCGGCCGCGGCGAGGAGGCCGAAGGCCGCCGCGGCCAAGGCCGGGCGGACGCGGAAACCGGAGGAAAGGCCGCCGGCCGGCCGGCCCGAGGGGCGGCGCGGCCGGGGATGTCGCCGGGAAGGAAGAACAGGGCTGGAGCGCGGCAAGGGAGCCTCCTTCGGGCCCGCCCCGGGGCGCGTGCCGCCGGGAGGCGAGCCCCCGGGCGGCCCGGTGGACCCGATCGGGGATTCCCGACCGAAGGGTCGCCTAGAGGAGCCGCTCCTCCACGATACGCGCAATGGCGGCGCTTTCCGATTGAGGATCGACGCCGATCGGCTCGAAATTTTCGCCCGTGATGGCCTCGAAGGCCTGGAGATAGCGCCAGGAGGTCTCGACCCGCACCGCGTCGGGGATGCGGGGCGGCTCGCCGTCGCCCGAGAAGCCGCGCTCCACGAGCCAGCGGCGGAAAGGCTCCTTGTCGAGCTCGCGCTGCGGATCGTGGGTCTGGTAGCGGCTCGCGTAGGACTCGGCCCACCAGTAGCGGCTCGAATCCGGCGTGTGGATCTCGTCGCAAAGCGTGAGCTTGCCGTCCACGAGGCCGAACTCGTACTTCGTGTCGGCCAGGATCAGGCCGCCACGGGCCGCGACCTCCTGGCCGCGGCGGAACAAGGCCAGGGAAACCCGCTCGACCTCGCGCCAGACCTCCTCGGTCACGAGCCCCTCGGCGAGGAGCTCGGCCCGGGACAGGGGCCGGTCGTGGCCGGAGGACTCCTTGGAGGAAGGCGTGATGATCGGCACGGGAAATTTCTCGTTGAAGGCGAGGCCGCCGGGCAGGGCTATCCCCGAAACGGGGCGGCCGGCCTGGTAGTCGCGCCAGGCGGAGCCGGAAAGATAGCCGCGGACCACCACCTCGAGGGGCAGCATCTCCGCGCGGCGGGCGAGGGTCGCGCGGCCGGTGCCCGCGAGGCCCGAGCCGGGCCCGGCCAGGACGTGGTTCGGCGTGAGGTCGGCCGTCGCCTCGAACCAAAAGGAGGCGATCCGGGCCAGTACTTCGCCCTTGCAGGGCACGGAGGAAAGGACCCGGTCGAAGGCGGAGATCCGGTCGCTCGCGACGAGAAGGAGGTTCTTCCCGCCGAGGACGACGTCGCGGACCTTGCCGCGGTACACGGGCAGGCCGCGCGCGGACTCGTCCGGCAAAGACTCGAAGGTCGAACCGAGGCGTTCCGCGACGCGCTCCCTCGTCATAGGCCGAGCTCGCCCCGGCCGACGCCGATCTTGGAGATGAGCCCGTAGGCCAAGGCCTCGTCGGCGCTCATCCAGTAGTCGCGGTCCGTGTCCTTCTCGACCCGGTCGAGAGGCTGGCCCGTCGCCTCCGCGATCTCCTTGTTGATGCGCTCGCGGGTTTTTTCAAGCTCGCGGGCGTGGATCTCGATCTCGGTGGCCACGCCCCGGATGCCGGAGAGGGGCTGGTGGATGAGGTAGTGGCTGTTCGGGAGGCCGAGACGGCGCTCCTTGGGCACGGCCAGGAGGATGAGGGCGGCCGCGCTCGCGACGAGGCCCATGCCGACGATCGTCACGGGCGCCTTCACGAAGCGGATCATGTCGAATATCGCGTAGCCGGCGTCGACGTCGCCGCCGGGGGAATCGACGAAGAGGGTGATGGGATCGGCCGAGAGGCTTTCGAGAAGCAGGAGCTGGCGGATGACCCGCTCGCCCTGGTCCTTGTCGATCTCGCCGGTCAGGAGGATGGTCCTGGTCTTGAGGAAACGCTCGGCGAGGGCGTCCTCGGGACGGCGCTCGGGCTTCTTCTCCTCGTCCTCTTCCTCGAAACGGCGGACGGGGCGATCTATGCGCATGGGTGCTCCTTTCCCTGAGGATTCGTCAAATATACACTCTCGAGGCCGGCTTCGGCCAGCGCAGGCGTATACTATACGGCGCGGCGCCCCTCGCGCAATGCCCGCGGGTGATGGCCCTTGATCGCGGAAACAGAACATAGTATTTTTTTAATATTACTAGGGAGGCATCCGATGCAACGCTTTTTCCCGAGCCGCCGCTTCGCCGGCCTTGGCCTTTCCACCGCGGGCGGCCTCGCCCTCGTCGCCGCCCTCGTCCTCCTTCTCGGCGCCTGCGCCCCCGCCGCGGCCAAAACGGCGGAGACCGGCGCCGCCGGAACGGCGAACTCCGGCTTGGCCCCGGCGACGGGAGCGCCCGCCATCCTCGCCGCCGCCTCGGGCGAGCGGGCTTGGTACGCCGACCGTCTCGAAGCCGAGCAATTCTACGTCTTCCCGAAGCCCGTCGATCCGGGCGACTTCGAGGCCGAAGCCCTGGCCGCGGGCGCGACCCCGGCCCGGCTCTCGGCCGCCCGCGGCAAGCTCGTCCTGCTCAACTTCTGGGCCACCTGGTGCCCGCCCTGCCGCGCCGAAATGCCCTCCATCGACCGGCTCTCCGCCCTCATGAAGGATGAGAACTTCACCGTGATGGCCGTCAGCGTCGGGGAGGAGCGGAAGGTCGTCGCCGATTTCATCGCGGCGCAAAAATACCGCCTGCCCGTCTTCCTCGACCGCTCCGGCCAGCTCGGCGCCGCCTTCGGCGCCAGGAGCATCCCGACGACCTACCTCTTCGACAAGGAAGGGAAGGTCATCGCCGGGATCGTCGGCTCCCGCGACTACGACTCGCCCGAGCTCGTCGCCCTCCTCAAGGAGATGGCCGCCCGATGAACGCGCCCAGCCTCGCGGCCGCTCTCGGGGCCGGACTCCTGTCCTTCCTCTCGCCCTGCGTCCTGCCCCTGATCCCGGCCTACCTTTCCTTCCTCTCGGGCTACGGCCTCGAGGACCTCAAGGCGGGGAAGCACCGCGGCCGCGTCCTTGTCCGGAGCCTGGCCTTTTCCGCCGGCTTCGCCCTGGTCTTCGCGATCCTCGGTCTCGTCTTCTCCGGCGGCGCGATGCTGCTCGGCGGCGCGGCCAGGACGGTGTCGATCGTCGCCGGCCTCGTCGTCGTCCTCCTCGGGCTCAACCTGGTCTTCGATTTCGCGAAGTTCCTGAACCTCGAGGCGCGCTTCCATCCCGCGGCCGCGCCCGCCGGCGCGGGCGGCGCCTTCCTCGCCGGACTGGCCTTCGGCGCGGGCTGGTCGCCCTGCGTCGGGCCCGTCCTCGCCTCGATCCTCCTTCTCGCCGCGCGGGAAGGGAGTTTCGGCGCCTCGGCCGCCCTCCTCGGCGCCTACTCGCTGGGCTTGGCCCTGCCCTTCGTCGCCGCGGGTCTCTTCCTCGACCGGCTGACGCCGCTGATGGCCTGGTTCAAGAAGCGCGCGCGCGGGGTCCGGATCGCCTCGGGCCTCCTCCTCGTGGCGCTCGGCGCCGCGATGGCCCTCGGGCGGCTTTCGGCCATCTCGGGCGCCGCGGCCCGCTCGGGCTTCGCCCTCAAGGAGGCCCTGGCGGCGGCGCCCGCGGCCGTCCGCGCCTGGTCCGCCGCGCTCTGGCTACTCGCGGGAGCCCTGGCCCTGGTCCTTCCGGCCCTCCGGCGGCGGCGCCCCTTCACGGTTCCGCGCATCGTCTTTTCAGCGTTGTGCGCCCTCGTCGCCGCGGCCGAGCTGGCCGGCCTTTGGTCGTCGGCCGGCTTCGTCGCGGAGTGGCTGCTGTTCACGGGGGCTTAGGGGCGGGCGGCCGGAAGGCGGGGAAACGGGCGGCGGATCGCTAGCGGATGGTCAGCTTCCGCCTCGCCTCGCTCCGCCACCAGCGCCGCGCCGACTTGCCGATGAGGAAGAGGCCGGCAGCGCCGAAGAAGGCGACGATGCCGCCGTAGATCGCGCCCTCGCGGTCGGTGGTCAGGAGGGCCAGCGGGTAGCAGAGCGCGCCGAAGGCGGATTGGACGAGAAGGGGCGCGTAGGATTTCTTGAGCGGACGGCGCTCGACGAGGGCGAGGAGCCCGAGGGCCGCGCCGCCCGCCAGCGCCAGCGACGGCAGGAAGTACTCGATGTACCAGGCGCCCGCCGGCGCCAGGGCCGCGATCAGCCCGAGATAGCCGGCCGCCGTACCCTCGACGAGGAGGACGAGATAGCCGCCCTTCGGACTCGGCAGGGAGCGCCGGCCGCGGGCCAGGACGGCCAGTCCCGCCATCGCCCCGATCGGATAGAGGGCCCAGGGCAGGCCCTTGTAGTCGAGGGCGTTGATCGCCGCGAGAAAGGCCGAGATCCAGGCGACAGCCCTGAGGATCAACGCCTCGGCCTTGCGCAGC
>DAINBW010000066.1:0-9662 GCA_036732745.1 Spirochaetales bacterium
GCCGGCCGGTGGCGCTTTGCCGGAAACGCCCGGATTCGGGCCGCAGGGTCCCGGCATCGCCGCCTCCTCCGGATGGCACCAACGGAAAAAAAAAGAGAGAGGACTGCTCCCCTCTCTTTTCCAAAGCCGTTTCGGGAGGGAGCCCCCCTGGAGCAGCTTACTTCTTCTCTTCCTTCTTCTCGGCGGCGGGCGCGGCGGCGGCGGCGGCGGGCGCGGCGGCGGCGGCGGGCGCGGCCTCGACGACGGCCTCGGCCTTCGCGAACTTCACGAGGGCCACGACGAGCTCACCGTTCGTGAGGACCTTGACACCCTTGGGAACCGTGATGTCGCGAACGTGGATGGAGTGGTTGGCGTGGAGCCCGGAGACGTCGATGTCGATCTTCTCGGGGAGGTTGGCCGGGAGACACTCGACCTCGATTTCGTGGGCCGGGGTCTCGAGGATGCCGCCTTCCTTGACGCCGATGGAGCTGCCGACGAGGTGGAGGGGGACCTTGGCGTGGAGGAGACGATCCTTGAGGACTTCGAGGAAGTCGACGTGGATGACCTCGGTCGTCAGGGCGTTGCGCTGGCGCTCCTTGACGAAGGCTTCCTTCACGGTGCCGCCGATGTCGATGGCGATGATGGTACTCTCGGAGATTCCGGCGGTGGCCTTCTGGAATTCCTTGGCGTCAAGAACGATGTGGGTCGCGGCCTGTCCGCCCCCGTACACCACGGCGGGGATCTTCCCCTCGCGGCGGAGGCTGTGGAGCTCGCCCTTCGTCGTCACCGTGCGGGCGACGGCGTTCAGAACGGGATGATTCATTGCAAAGACTCCTTGTTTCCGAAAAGTGAATCTATAGATACTGGGACGGCAGGATTCGAACCTGCGAATATCGGAGCCAAAGTCCGAGGGCTTACCGCTTGCCGACGTCCCACTACGGTCGCTGGGGAATTGCCCTCGCTCTAATCGAAATCGGCGGCCGTGGCGTCGGCTATGGGAGCGGTCTCGAAAGCCTCGAGAATGCGATCCTGCAACCTGGACCGGAAGTCGGGATGAATGGGGTGGGCGATGTCCTTGTACTCCCCGTTTCGCGTCTTCCTGCTCGGCATGGCGATGAAGACACCCGTTTTCCCCTCGATGATCTTCACGTTGTGCACGACGAAGCAATCGTCAAAAGTCACCGTGACGTAGGCTTTCAGCTTGCCTTCGGTCGTTACCCTGCGGATGCGGATGTCCGTGATCTCCATGGTGCGACACTCCTTGCCGGCGAGCGTAGGATCTGTCCACTAATTCTACTCCAGGGAGGTGGGGCGCGCAAGCGGCAAGGTCGGGAAGATCCGCAAGGCGGGGGAGCCGGCGGAAGCCAGCGTTTTCCCCGCCCCTTCCGCCGCGGCGAGATCGGCGAAAACGCCGAATACCGTGGAGCCGGAGCCGCTCATCATCGCGAAGGAGGCGCCGAGGCGACGCAGTTCGGCGACTAGGGAGGCGATTTCCGGGCGGGCGGCCGAGACGCAGGGCTCGAAGGAGTTGGCGAAGGGCCAGGTTTCGGGCTTGCCGCGATAGGCCGCGAGGAGGCTTTCCGCGCTCGGATCGCTTTCCGCCGAGTCGTCGGGGCGCTCCCGGTCAAGCAGGCCGTAGGCCCAGGGAGTGCCGACCCCGAAGCCGGGGAAGACCAGAAGGAGGGCGAAGTCCCCGCGGGCGGGGACGGGTTCCACGAACTCACCGCGGCCACGGACCAAGGCGGCGCCGCCGTCGAGGAAAAAGGGAACGTCGCTTCCGATCGTCGCCCCGAGGCGCTTCAAGGCCTCCGGGCCGAGGCCGGGCAGGCCGTCCGCCGTCCGGAGCGCCTCCAGGGCGCGCAGGGTGGCGGCGGCGTCGCTCGAACCGCCGCCGAGGCCGGCCCCGGCGGGGATGACCTTCTTGACGCGTATCGCCAAGCCGCGGGAGTCCCCGGTGGCCCCCCGGTAGGCGAGGACGGCCTTGTGGATGGTCGTCGCCTCCGGCGGGCAGTCGAAGGTCCCGTCGATTTCTAGAGCATTGGGCTGTTTCAAAGAACCGACGCTTAATTCGTCGGCGAGGGAGACCGCTTGAAAAAGACTCAGGATGCCGTGAAACCCGTCGGATCTCCTTCCGTAGACACGGAGGTGGAGGTTAACCTTGGCGGGAGCACGGACGAAGACGGCATTCTCCATCGCGCCGGCTATTATACCGATTAGGCGACGATTGTCAAACCCTCGAATAAAGAAGGAATCGTAGTTGACAGAACGGCCACGGCTCTTTTAGATTTTCACCTGATGCCGCCCGCCGCCCTTCGGAGCGTGGAGGACGGTTTAGATGCGTCGGCGGCCTCCGTCGGTCGAGAGGCGCCATCATTCAGCTGGGAGGAAATACCATGGTCCCCACCTACGGAGAATACGCGCTGGACGCAAGCCCCGAGCTCGCCCTCGTGTCGCTCGGCGACGCCGTCCCCTCCACACCCTTCGTCCGCTTCGACGACAGCTACGACGAGTACGAGGACGACGACTTCGACGAGGAAGAGGACTTTGACGACCTCGACGACGACGACCTCGACGACGACGAGGATTTTGACGACGACGACGACTTCGACGACGACTCCGGGGACTTCGAGGACGAAGACTCGGACGAGGACGAAGAGGATTTCGACTACGAGGAAGACGTCGACTTCGACGATTTCGACGAGTGATCCTCTAGGCCGCTCCCGACGCGAAAAGGGCCGCCCCGGAAGCTCGCTTGACAGCGAGCCGCCGGGGCGGCCTTGGTTTTATCGGGATTCCGGCGCGGCCGCTCAGCGGGCGGCGCCTCCGGGAGGCGCGCCGGGAGCCTCGGGGGCCTGGACCCGGACCGCTTCCGACTGGAACCAGAGCTTTTCGAGCTCGTAGAAGTCGCGGGCGCGCTCGGTCATGAGGTGGACGACGACGTCGCCCAGGTCGAGGAGCACCCACTCCTCGTCGTCGGCGATGCGCGGCGCGTTCCGGCGCTCGACCTTGTTCAGCGCGGCCCATTCCTCCGCGAAGCGGTCAAGGCCGCGAAGGTGGGTCGAACTCGTGGCCGTCGCGATGACGAAAAAGTCGGTCCAACCCGACTGCTGGGCGATGTCGAGGACGACGACCTCCCCGCCCTTGTGCTCCGCGAGGACGCGGGCGATTTCGAAGGCCGATTCGCGGCTATTTGGCACAGTACCTCCCATTGAAGTCATTCCCTAGTATGACGGTGAAATCGGCGACCGCGGCCGCGTCGCCCTGGCCGCCGCCGGGGCTGACGTTCTTGCAGCGGATCACGTCGGCGACGTTCCCGGCCGCTTCGGCGTTGGCGAAGCGGTCGAGGACGACGGTCGAGGCATAGTCTTCGCGGTCGGCGTTGCCGACGGAGACGACATCATAGCCGAAACTCTGGAAAATTTCGGCGGTTCGCTTGGCGAGACCCTTGGAGGGCGTGCCGTTCAGGATCTCGACGGTGAAAATCTTGTCGGCGACGTCGGCGCCCCCGGAGTTGGACAGGGCGTTCAGGGTCTGCTTGACGATGTCCCGGACGAGCTCGCCGTCGTAGTGCGGAAAGAGCAGGCGCTTGCCGTCGACCTCGCGGTAGACGCCGGTGATCCGCTGCTGCACGAGGCGATCGGCGTCGAGGCGGCCGAGCTCCTGCGCGAAGCGCCGGAGCGCGTCGGTGGAGAGATTGGTGCGGAGGGCGCGCTGGAAGACGGGAAAGACCGTCGGCTCCGCGAGCCAGGAGGCCTTTTGGCCGAGGCGCCGGAACAGGGCCTGCGTCAGCTTCTGCCGGCGGGCCGCCGCCTCGCCCTCCCCCTCCTCCTCGCCGCGGTAGGAGGCGAACTGCACCGCCTTGTCGCCGTCCACCACGAGGGCGCCCGAGGGGAGCCGGACGGGGGGCGGACCGGCGGATTCCATCGGCTGCGGGATGAAGAGCTCGAGGCCTTCGAGGAGGTCCACCGTGCCGGCCAGCCCCTTGGCGTCGAGGATGAGGTAATAGGGCACGGCGGCCGCGAGGACCCGGGCGACCTCCTCCACGTAGGCCTTGGGCCGCCGCGGATCGTAGAGGGCGTCGATGCGGTCGACGCGGTTCAGGGACTTGATGATGAGGCCCGTCTCCGCCGGGACGTCGAGGATGGCGCCCTTGCCGGTGGAGGGGTAGAACAGGAAGAGCTCCGCGGCCGCCGGCTTGCCCTCGAGTTCGAGGACGACGAGGACGTTGAGGATGCGGTCGACCTTGACCGCCTCGTCCACCTCGTCCGAACGGAGGGAGACCCCCATGAAGATCAGCGCCCCCGCGACGAAGGCGATGATGACGAAGAGGAGGATGGAACTCCTGTCGAGGGAAAAAGGTTTCATGTCTTCCGCTCCGGCGTTCGGAGGCTATTGTAGAGAAGCGAGGTCTCGGGCGCAACGGCCCGGCCGATCGAGGCCAGATAGGCGAGCGTGTCCTCAAGGACGGCGAGCAGCATCGCGGCGGGGGGCAGGGCCAGGCAACGCGCCCGGAAGGCGGGATCCACGTCGCGCCGCCCCGGCTCGATCTTGTCCGCGCAATAGACGATGGTCTCGAAGGGACCCATCCCGACGCGGCCGACCGTGTGCCAGGCCACGGCCGCGAGGAGTTCCCCGTCCGTCACGCCGTATTCGGCGCGGAGGAGGCCGGCGGCGGCGGGGCCGTGGAGGATCTTCTCCGAGAGGAAGTCGGAGGAGAGGGAATAGCCGGAGGAGGCGGCGAGCTCGGCCTGCCGCCCGTGGGGCAGCTCCTTGCAGAGATCGTGGGCGAGGCCGGCGGCCCTGCCCTTCTCCGCGTCCAGGCCGTGGCTCGCGCAGAGGGCCGCGGCGAGGTCGGCGACGCCGCGCGAGTGGGCGGCGCGGCCGGGCGAGAGGTCGCGGTCCAGCCGCTCCGCCAGCGCCGCGGCGAGTTCGGCCGCGGAGAGGGTCAGGCTAGCGCGAGCCATAAAGGCCCTTTTCGAGGATGTAGGCGCGCACCGCTTCCGGCACCAGGTAGCGGACACTTTTTCCGGCCGCGAGCCGGCCGCGGATCTCCGAGCTCGAAAGCGGGATGAGGCGGTTGGAGGCCTTCCGGTGCGGATAGGGCAGGTCGAAGGGAAGGCCTGAGCGCCGGGCGACGACGAGGTCCGCGAGCCCCGCGAGGGCCTCGGGCTCCCGCCAGGAGGGAAAGCCGGCGACGAGGTCGTCGCCCAGGGCGAGCCCGGGCTTGCCCTCGATCGCATATCGCGCCGGAAGGCCCCGCACCGTGTCGACGGTGTAGGAGAGGCCCGGCCGTTCGAGCTCGCAGGGCTCGACGGAAAAGGCGGGGTTGTCCGCGCAGGCGAGGCGCAGCATCTCGAGGCGCTCCGCGGCGCCCGGGTCGCCGAGCGCCTCCTTGTGGGGAGGGCGCGCCGCGGGCACGAGGAGGACGCGGTCGTAGGCGAATTCCTCGCGGAGCTCCTCGGCGAGGACGAGGTGCCCCCAGTGGACGGGATTGAAGGTCCCGCCGAGGAGAAGGATCCTCACCCCTCGAGGCCCTTGCCGGCGTCGGGCGCGCCGAAGAGATCCTCGTCGGCCAGGTCGCCGTCGGGCTGCTCCGTCCCGGACCCTTCCCCGGCGCCCTCGTCGAAGATGCTGGCCGCGGCCTTGGCCTTGGCCTCGGCCTCCGCCTCGTTCTCGAGGACGAGCTTCAGGAAGGTCTCCTTGAGCTCGGGAAGGCCGTCGCCGGAGAAGACCGAGATGCCGTAGACGCTCTCGCCCGGGAAGGCGGCCTTGAACTCCCCGTAGCGCTCCGCCGCCTCGGGGAGGTCGAGCTTGGTGGCGACGAGGAGGCGCTTCTTTTCCGCGAGGTCGGGGGAGAAGGAGCGGAGCTCCTCGAGGAGGATGCCCAAGGCCTCGCGCCAGTTCTCGTCGGAAAGGTCCACGAGGAAGGCCAGGGCCGCGGTGCGGGAAATGTGCTTGAGGAAGCGGATGCCGAGGCCGTGGCCCTCGCTGGCGCCCTCGATGATGCCGGGGATGTCCGCGAGGACGATGTCGCGCTCGTGGATGGTCAGCATCCCGAGGTTCGGGATCTTGGTCGTGAAGGGATAGGGCGCGATCTTGGGCCGCGCGTTCGTGAAAAAGTCGAGGAGGGAGGACTTGCCCGCGTTCGGGAAGCCGACGAAGCCGATGTCGGCGATGAGCTGGAGCTCGATGCGGAGCTCCCGCGTCTCCGAGGGCTTGCCGGGCTGGAACTGGCGCGGCGCCTGGTTCACGCTCGTCGCGTAGTGGGAGTTGCCCCAACCGCCGTTGCCGCCGCGCAGGAAGACCCAGCGGCCCGGCGCGTCGCCGTGGCGCGCGGCGGTCTTGGCGCCGCCCAGGCGGCCCGCGCCGGCGACGCCGGCGTCGGTCGAGAAGTCCTTGAGGATCTCTCCCGTGTCCGCGTCCTTGATGACCGTCCCCGGGGGCACCGCGACGACGACGTCCTCGCCGTTGCGGCCGTAGCGGTTCTTGCCCATGCCCTGGTGGCCGTTCTCGGCCTTGAAGTGCTGCTGGTAACGGAGGTGGGCCAGGGTCCGGAGATTCCTCCGGACCTCGAAGACGACGTCGCCGCCCCTTCCCCCGTCTCCGCCCGCCGGCCCGCCCATGGGGACGTACTTCTCGCGGCGGAACGCGACGCAACCGTCGCCTCCCTTGCCGGAAGAAACGAAAATGGTGGCCTCATCGGCGAATTTGATCACGGTACCCTGCCAGGTTGCGCGCCCCTAGGGAGGCGCGGCTTGAAATAATAAAGCCGCCGTCGGGCTAACGCGCCGAGGGCGGCCTTCACGAGGAGCTGTAAGGAAGCGGAAGCCTTGAAGGGCGTCTCGCTAGGCCTTCGCGGGCTCGGCGGCGAGGACTTCCACGCCGGCGTACTTCCGACCCTTGTACTCCTTGAAGAAGACGCGGCCGTCCACGAGGGCGAAGAGGGTATCGTCCTTGCCGATGCCCACGTTGAGACCGGGGTGGATCTTCGTGCCGCGCTGGCGGACGATGATGGAACCGGCGGTGACGACCTCGTTGCCGTAGGCCTTGACGCCGAGATGCTGCGGATTCGAGTCGCGGCCGTTTACGCCCTTGTGTGGCATATCATTCCCTCCAATATCGTTCTATCGTGAGCCCGACCTCGCCGGGATATTCCCGTTCGAGGCCGGAGATCCCGGCCAGGAGAAAGTCGGCGATTCCCGCCGCCCTTCCTTCCGATCCGGGGCCGAAGCTCCGCACGCGAAAGCGCAGGGAACCCCGTTCCGACGCCGAACCTTCCAGTTCGACGCCGGGCAAGCCCGCGAGGGCCTCGTAGGCGCTCCGCGCGAGTACCGAAAAGGCGGCGCACACGAGATCGCGTCCCTTTGGACCCGATCCAGCGTGACCCTCGGCCTCGAAGCGGACCAGCCGCCCCTCGGCGTCGAGCACGGCCTTGGCCGCTATCACGCCCCGTCTCCGGACCCGAGCGGGATCAGCCGACGATCTCCTCGACCTTGAGGACGGTGTAGGACTGGCGGTGGCCCTGGGTCCTGCGGTAGTCCTTCTTGGGCTTGTACTTGAAGACGATGATCTTATCGCCCTTCATCTCGTCCTGGACGATCGCCTTGACGGCGGCGCCCGCGACGTAGGGGGCCCCGACCTTCACGGTGTCGCCGGAAAGGAGGAGGACCTTGTCGAGGGAGAGGGACGCGCCCTTCTCGGCCTCGAGACGATCGACCCTGAGGGTGGCGCCCTTCTCGGCGCGATACTGCTTACCGGCAATTTCAACGACTGCGTACATAACGTAACCTCGATCAATTCGATACTTGGGCGTCAACTTATACACCGCAACGGGCGATACTGTCAATCGGCAAGGCCGGTTCTCGGGCCGGCGAAGCCTACATGGTCTCCAGGAAGGGGATGCAGACGAGTCCGGCGGCCTTTTCGAGGCTGACCTTGACCGCCTTGACGAGTTCCAGGCGGCTGGCCGCGAGGTTCGGATCGGGACAGTTCAGGACGGGATTGTCGCGATACCAGGCGGAGAAGCCCGCCGCGAGGTCATGGGCGTAGCCCGCCATGACGGAGGGTTCCATGGCGGCGGCGGCCTGGTCCACGCACTCGGGCAGGGCGGCGACGAGCTTCAGGAGCTCCCAGTCGGCCTCGCCCGCGAGGAGGGCGGGATCGGCCCGGCCCTTGACGGCGTTGCCCTCCCCCGCCCCGTGCTTGCGGAGGATGGAGGAGGCGCGGGCCCCCATGTACTGGATGTAGGGGCCGGTGTCGCCCGTGAACGACAGGGACTCGGCCGGGTCGTAGAGGATGTCCTTGACCGGGGCGACGTGGAGGAGGAAATAGTGGAGGGAACCGAGGGCGATCTTGTCGGCGATGTCCTTGACGGCGCCGGCGGACTCCTCGCGGCCCTTGGCCTCGATCTCCTTGGCGGCCAGCTCCGCGACCTCGTCGACGAGGTCGTCCGCGTCCACGATCGTGCCTTCGCGGGTCTTCATCCGGCCCGTGGGCAGGTTCACCATGCCGTAGGAGAGGTGGTGGAGGTCGTTGGCCCAGTCGAAGCCGAGGCGCTTCAGGACCTCGAAGAGGACCTTGAAGTGGTAGACCTGCTCGTTGCCGACCACGTAGACGACGCGGTCGTAGGGCCAGCCCTCGTGCCGGTGGATGGCGGTCCCGATGTCCTGCGTGATGTAGATGCTCGTGCCGTCCTTGCGGAGGAGGACCTTCTTGTCGAGGCCGACGTCCTCGAGGTCGATCTGGACGGAGCCGTCCTCTTCCTTGAAGAACACGCCTCGCTCGAGGCCCTTCAGGACCTCGGCGCGGCCCTGCTCGTAGGTCTCGGTTTCGAAGTCGTAGGCGTCGAAGGAGACGCCGGTGCGGGCGTAGGTCGCCTTGACCCCCTCGAAGGTCCAGGCGTTCATCTTTTCCTGGAGGGCGCGGATCTCGGGATCCCCGGCCTCCCAGCGCCGCACGAGCTCCTGCGCGTCGGCCTCGGCCTTCGGGTCCTCCGCCTTGAGCTTGTTGTAGAGGACATAGTACTTGCCGACGAAGTGGTCGCCCTTGAGGCCCTCGTCGGCGGGGGTTTTGCCCTCGCCGTAGCGGAGGTAGGCGAGCATGGACTTGCAGATGTTGATGCCGCGGTCGTTCAGGTGGTTGACCTTGCGGACCTCGGCGCCGGCCGCGAGGAGGATCCGGGAGAGGGACTCGCCGAGGGCGTTGTTCCGCAGGTGGCCGAGATGGAGGGGCTTGTTGGTGTTCGGGCTTGAAAACTCGACGAGGACCTTGTGGCCCGCCTGGCCGGCGGAGGAGCCCCAGCCGGGCCGGGCGACGGTGGCGAGGATGCGGGCCGCCTCCGGAGCGCGGGCGAGGCGCACGTTGAGATAGGGGCCTTCCGCCTTGGCCTCGCCGAGGGCCGCCGCTTCGGGGTCCTTGGCGATCAGGGCCGCGAGGGCCGCGGCGACGGCGGGCGGCGCCGCGCGGAGAAGCTTGGCGTAGGGGAACATGGGAAAGCCGAAATCGCCGAGTTCGGGCTTGGGCGGCCGCTCGAGGACGACGGCGGCGGCGGCGGGCGCCTCGACGGGGGCGCCCTTCTCGGCGATGTAGGCCGCGAGGGCGCGGGCGACTATGGCTTTCCAGGCTGCCTTGGCTTCGACCATGGGATTTTCAGGCTCCTTGCCGGTTGTTGAGTGGAAGGTCAG
>DAINBW010000067.1:0-9568 GCA_036732745.1 Spirochaetales bacterium
GCCGGCCTCCAGGGCGGAGGCGGTCATGGCGCCGATGCCGGGACCGATTTCCCAGATCGCCGCCCCCTCGCCGGAGGCGCCCTTGGGCAACACCGAATGCAGGACCTCGATGATGCGGTCGCGGGAGGCCCGGCTGACCAGGAAGTTCTGGCCGAAGCGCTTGGACATCGCGAGCCCCTCGGCGTCGAGGAGGGCCTTCAGGGACTGGGGCGAGTCATAGTTCGGGGAAAGCGGGGCGTCCGAGGCGCCGCCGGCCTTCGGGCTCCCCGTTTCGGGAGCGGCGGCGGACTCGGCCGCGGGGCCGGATTCGGTGTTCGACATGGGGAAGAGCATACACGAAGGCCGCGGCGAGGACAACGAGCAGGGCCGCGGCCCGGCCGTCGCCCACGGCGAGTTCCGGCCAGCGCGCGAAAAAGGCCATCGTGCCCGCCACGAGGCGGTGGAGAAGCCGCGAAACCGGGGCCAAGAGAGGCGCGGCCGCGGGAAAGAGGCCGGCGAGGGCGGCCGCGCCGAGACCCCAATACATGTAGCCCGCGACGAGGGGGCCGACGGCGAGCGAGGCAAGGAGGCCCGCGGGATAGAGCGTGCCGAAGGCGAGGGCCAAGAGGGGCATCGTGGCCGCTTGGGCCGCGAGCCCCGCCGCCAGGGCCTTGGCCCCGAGGGGCGGCAGGGCCGGCGCCAAAAGGTGTTCGCAGCGCGGTCCCAGGACGACCAGCCCGGCGATGGCGAGATAGGAAAGCTCGAAGGACAGGCTCCGCGCCGACTCGGGATCGAAGACGAGCGCCAGGCAAAAGGCCAGCGCCAGGACGGTCCTGCCGGACTGCGGACGGTCCACGAAATAGGCCAGGGCGCCGATCGAGTACATGAGGAGGGAACGAAGGAGCGAAGGCCCGGGCCCGGCCACGAAGACAAAAAGAAAGGCCAACAGCAGGGCGGCCAACCGCGCGCCCGGCTTGCCGACGATCGGGCCGAGGAGGAAGGAGGCGAGGGCCGCGAGAATGGCCAGATGCTGGCCCGAGAGGGCGAGGACATGGGCGCAGCCGGCGCGCTTCCAGTCCCGGGCCTCGTCCGCGTCGAGGGCCTCGCGGGAACCCATGAGGAGGGCGCCGAGAAGACCGGCGGAAGCCCCTCCCCCTCCCGCCACCTCCAGGGCGGCGCCGAAGCCCGCGCGGAGCCGCGACCGCAGGGCGGCGAGCGCCTCGCCCGGTCCGCCCGCCCCGGACCGTCCCCCCGCCTCGACACGCAGGTCCGCGGCGCGGGCGAAAAACGCGGGCGGCCCCGCGCCACCACCGGCGATCGCGCCGCCACCGGCCGTCCCACCGACCGTCCCGCCACCGGACGCCCCGCCGCCGAGCCAGGCCCGCGCCTCCAGCCGGGCGCCTGCCTCCAGGACCGGCCCCTCGCGCACGAGGAGGCGGCGGCTTCCGCTCGCCGAACAGCGCCCCGCGATCCCGGGCCCCTCGACGAGCAAGGCCTCGAGTTCGACCGGATAGGAGCGGTAGCCCTTCGCCGTCGGCGTCGAGTCGCCCTCGAGCCGGCCGGCGAGCCCGGCCACCCTGAGCCGCGCGACGGCCCCCGGCGCGTCGGCGGGAACGGCACCCGGCGCGTCGGCGGGGGTGGCATAGGCGGTTTTCGCACGGGCGACACGGGCGCCGCCGGCAGCGGCGCCGGCGGCGCGGCCGGCCTCGTCGCGGCGCAGGGCCGCGCCGCCCGCCAGTCCCAGCGCGAAGGCAAGGACCAGGACGGCGCGGAGCCGAGAAGGCCGGCCGGCCAGGCCGCCAAAGGCGATGCCAAAGCCGGCCGCGGCGGCGGCGAGCGTCAGCGTGAGGGCTATCGGCGGGGAGCCGGGATAGAAGCCGAAGGCCAACCCGAGGGCCGCGGCCCAAGGCGGGGAAAAGCGCCGCGGCGCGGCGCCGAGGAAGTCGAGAAGGGAGAGGAACACGCAAGCCTCCGATGGGGGGTCGGAGGCCGGCCCGTCGCCCCGCGCGGGGAGGCGGGCCGGGGCGTCACCACTTGAGGCGCTGCAGGGCGTCCTTGGCGGCCCGCTTCACCGAGTCCGGGTAGCGCAGATAGCCGACGTAGAGGAGGTAGTCGAAGGCGACCTTGTCGCCGAGCTCGCCCAATGCGTTCACGACGGCGAGGATGAGCTCCTCCTCATAGGAGCCGCCGAGCTCGGTCTGCGCGTTGATGAGCTGAAGCTGGAGGGCCAGGGCCTGGGCGGCCTCGGTGGAGCCCATCGAGCCGAGGCAGGCGATCGTCTCCACGAGGGCCGACCGGGGCGCGAGCCCCTTCCCGTAGTCGGCGAGGATCGAGCGGAAATAGCGGAGCACGAGGGGCGAGGCGCGCTGCCAGCGGAGCTCCGTGATGGTGCGGATCGCCCGCAGGTTGAGCTCGCGGATCGCCGCCGCCTCCACGGGGGCGCCGCCCTGCCACTCGAGCCCGGCCGCCAGGGCCGCCTCGGCGAGGGCGCCCCGCTCCTCGGGACCGAAGGCGGGATTCTCGAGGCCGGCCTTGAGGGCGGCGGCCTTCTCGAGGGGCGAGCTCATCACGAGGACGCGGGCGAGATAGCCGGCGTAGTCGCCCTTGATCCTGCCGAGGGCCGCGGAGGCCTTGGCCGTCAGGGCCGGGCCGTAACCCGCGAGGTAGGTGGAGAAGAGCACCGGGAAAGAGGAGCCGTCGCCGAGGGCGCCGAGCGCCTCGACCGTGGCCTCCAGCGCCGGGTATTCGGGCAGGATGCCCGTGCGGAACAGCGTGTTCTGCGCGGCCAGGAACTCGCCGAGCCGCGCCACGACGGCCGCGTCGGCGGAGCCCGCCGCGCCGATGGCGCGGATGGCCGCGGCGCGGAGCTCGGTGTCGCCCTCGTAGAGGTTGAAGAGGGACCAGAGCCGGTCGGCGGCGCGGGAATAGCGCGCCTCGCCCACCTTGGTCGCCGCGACCAGGGCCAGCTCGCGCAGCTGCGCGTCCGCCCCGCCGAGGAGGGGCGCGTTCTCGATGGCGAAGCGGAGGGCCGTCTCGTAGAGGGGCGCCATCTCCGCGGCGTTGCGCGCGCCCGCCTCCTTGAGGAGCTCGAGCTTGGCGCCGAGGCTCGAGCGCACGAAGTTGCGCTGGTAGGTGAGCAGCACGGAGTCCGCGTCCTGGGCCGCGGCCGACGAGACCGCCGCCGCGGCGAAGACCGCGAACGCGGCTGCGAGAAGTGAACGCTTCAAACCGACCCCCTTCACGATACGCCCGCGCCACTCTCTTCCGATTCAGCGGAAGGCGAGGATTCGGCGGCGGCGCGGATTTTGTAGACGTAGGAACGGATCGCGTTGCGCGTCCGCGGACTCGGCGCGGAGGCCTCCACGTGGAGGATCGAGCGGTTCTTCTCCGCGTCGTAGTCGACGCTCCGGGTGACCCCGCTCATCACGATCTGGCGGTCGTCGAGGTAGAACTGCGCCTTGACCTGGAGGCCGGGCTTGGCGACGCCGCCTATCGCGACGGCGAAGCCCTCCTCCGAGATGTCCTCGATGCGGCAGCGCAGGCCCGGGTCGCGCTCGGGCTTCTCGAAGGCCCCCTCGATGCGCTTCAAGAGGTACAGGTAGGCGGGAAAGCCCGCCCGGCTGCGCACCGACTTGCGCTTCTGCGTGCGCAGGAGGGCCTCCGAGTGGGCCGCGTGGAGGACGGGCACGTTGCGGATCCGGAGATCGTCTATCACGTAGGTGTCGAAGACGTAGCCGGCGTCCTCGCGGCGCCAGAGGTAGACGCTGATCTTCTTGCCCTTCCAGACGAAATCCTTGGGGAAGCGCCCGCCCGTCGGATAGGACAGCACGAGGTAGCGGCTGTTGTTGTCGATGACGGTCGAGTTGTAGACGCCGACGCCCTGCACCAGGACCCGGAGGCGCTGCCCCTGGGAGAGCTGGCGGCTCGAGCGGATGCCGCTCTTGTAGCGCGGCTGCTCGAACTCGAGGCGCTTGCGGAGCGCGTAGACCTTGTCCATGAAGGCGATGCCCTCGCGGCTGCGGTCCCGGCCGAGTTCGCGCTGGCGCGCGATGAGGAGGGCGATCACCCGGTCGAGCTCCCGCGCCGAGGCGAAGACGCTCGTCGGATCGCGCAGCCGCGCGAAGGTGGCGGCCTCGCGGATGTTCGCGAGCTCGGCCATGCTGAAACCGGCGTCCTTGCCCTTGAGGTGGAATTCCACCAGCGAATAACGCTTTTGCCCCCTGGCCAGGAGGGCCAGGGAGGCGACGGCGAGGACGGCGACGAGGACGACGAGCAAAGTCAGCATTTTGTTTCCGTTCTCTTCTTACGGCACGCGGGCCCTTTCGTTTATTATACCCCGAAACGGCGCGGCGTCAAAAGATAGCGGAAGGATAGAGGGAGGCGCGGATGAAAGAAAAGGGCGAAGCGGGCCGAAACGGCCCGGGCGGGGACCTCGCGGCGCCGGACGCGGCGCGCTTCGAGGGGGACTTCTCCCCCGCGACCGACCCCCGCGGGGCCGAAACGCGGCCCGAGCCCGAGGCGGGAGGCACCGCCGGGCTCCTCCCCCGGCCGACGGGCGCGCCCGAGCGCCCCCTCCTCGAGGCGGGGCTGCTCTTCGCCGCCTTCTGGCTCGTCGCCTACCTGCCGGCCGATCCGACCCTCGCCGGCGCCTCCTTCGGCGAGGCCGCGACCCAGCTGGCCATCCTCGTCCAGATCCTGCCCAAGGCCCTCTTCACCCTCTACTTCGTTGCGCGGGCCGAGGGCCTCGCCGCCTTCGGCCTCAGGGCCTTCGCCCGCGCCGACGCGCCGCGGGCCATGGCGGTCGCACTCGGCGCCCTCGGCATCGTGATGATCCCGGGGCTCCTTTCGGCGGCCTTCGGCGCCGAACTCACGAATCCCCTCCTCGACGCCGCCCAGGCCGCGGAGCGGCCGTCGCTCCTCCTCCTTCCGCTGGTCGTCCTCGCCTCGCTCGCCGTCGGCTATGGCGAAGAGCTGTTTTTCCGCGTCTACCTGATCCGGAGACTGAGACAGGCGGGCCTCGCGCGCGCCTGGGCTGCCCTCGCCTCGGCCCTCGTCTTCGGCAGCGCCCACGGCATCCAAGGCGTTTTGGGCCTTGCCCTCGGCACCCTCCTCGGCGCCTATTTCGCCTGGCGCTGGCTCAGGCGGGGGAACTTCCACGAGATCGCCCTCGGCCACGCCCTCTACGACATTGCCGTCATCGTCCTTTCGCTGTATGCCTAGAAAACTGCCTCGAAGACTGTTGCGCTTCAAGCAAGAGCGCCAGTCGCAAGCGTTGAGGAGGCATGAACACGTTTATACCCCCTTTTTGTCCTCGCCCAAGTTGCGCTCACCATCGACAAGAACCCGGTTTCCGCTACCAGGCCTTTATCCCCTGGGCTTTCTACAGGACCAGGGCCTTCGGCCTTGTGCCGCGCTTCCGCTGCACTGCCTGCGGCAAGACCTTCTCGAGCCAGACCTTCAGCGTCGATTACTACGCCAAGCGCGTCGTCGACTACGAGGATCTCGCGGGAAGGCTCTCCGCCTGCGAGTGCCTCCGGGCGATCGGCCGCGCGCTGGGCCTATCGAGCGATTCGGTTTCGAACCGGATCGCGCGAGCCGCCCGCCAAGCCCTTGCCGCAGAGTCGCGACTCTCGAGTACTCGCGTCCTTGCCGAGGATCTTGCGGCGGACGGCTTCGAGAGTTTCTGCGTCTCGCAGTACCATCCGAACAACATCCATCTTCTCGTCGGCTCGGATTCGCGATTCGTCTATGCCGCGAACCACGCGACCCTGCGCCGCAAGGGGCGCATGACTGAAGGACAGAAGCGAGCGCGACGACGGCTGGAGCGGTTGTTCCGCCCGCCGCCCCGGGCCATCGAGGCGGCCTTCCGCGACATCGCGGCCGAGTGTCTCCGCGTCCTCGACGACGAGTCGCGGGCGGGCCTGACGCTCTGGACCGACGAGAAGGCCGACTACCGGCGCGCCCTCGCGGCCGAACCCTGCGTCGCTTTCCTGGCGCGTGAGGGCCGGATCGTCCATCGGACCGTGTCCTCGCGCGCGGCCCGGACGAGGGTGAATCCGCTCTTTCCCGTGAACTACCTCGACCGCGAACTGCGGAAGGATCTCCACGAGCACGTACGCGAGACGGTCTGTTTCGGACGCAATGTCAACCGCCAGATGGAACGGCTGACGCTTTACCTCTTCATTCACAACTACCGCAAGCGCTTCAGGATTCCTAGTGACCACCGGAGTCACGCCGAGGTGGCGGGGTACGACCCGCGGCGGATCGCGGCCGAGCTCAAGCTGGTCTGGAAGCGGCGAGCCTTCCTTTCGCTTACCGAAACGACGCCGAGCATGCGGGACAGCTGGCTGGGACTGAGGGAAACGCCGCTGAAAAAGGGGAAAGACTACCTTCCCGGGTATGCGGCGGCGTAAGGGGTGATGGACTACTGCTGATGGATGAATCTGGGCGATCACAGTTTTCGAGGCAGTTCGCAAGGCCTGTGCAGAAGCGCGGCCCGCGGACTATACTGAAGGGCATGCAAGCGACCGACAAATTCCGTTCCGACCTCGACCTGGCCCTCCGCAGGGCCTCCTCCTCCGCAGAGGCCTCCCGCCTCGAGGCCCTCCGCTCCCATTTTTACTCCTCGTTCCGCAACGTGCCGGAAGGCACCCTGGCCGACCTTTTCACCGCCTTCCTGGCCAAGTGGCGCGAAGGCGAAACCAAGGCCCTCGACTGGCTCGGCGGCGTCGGCAGCCTCCTCCTCATGGACTACGACGGCACCGCCTTCAGCAAGGAGGACTGGGCCGAGATCCGCGAGGCGGTGGAACTCGAGCAGGGCGACATCGACCTCGATCTCCTCACCTACGTGATGACCCTGGTCCTCGACCACGGAGCGCTCTAGCGTGGCCGCCTGGTTCGAGGACGAGGACTTCTGGAAGGCCTACGGGCCCCTCATGTTCGACGGCAAGCGCTGGGCCGAGGTGCCCGCCGTCGTCGACGCCCTCGAACGGCTCGCCGGCCTCGAGCCGGGGGACGCCATCCTCGACGCCTGCTGCGGGCCGGGCCGCCACTCGGTCGAATTCGCCAAGCGCGGCTATCGCGTGACCGGCGTCGACCTCACGCGGGACTTCCTCGACGCGGCGCGGGAAAGCGCCGAGGCCGAGGGCGTCGACCTCGAGCTCGTGCGCGCCGACATCCGCGGCTTCTCGCGCCCCGGCGCCTTCGACCTCGCGGTCAACCTCTTCACGAGCTTCGGCTACTTCGAGGATCCCGCCGACGACCTGGCGGCCCTCCGCCGCTTCCGCGAGTCCCTGGCGCCCGGCGGCAGCCTCGTCGTGGAGACACTCGGCAAGGAGACAGCCGCCCGCGACTTCATCGAGGGCGAGTGGTTCGAGCGCGACGGCTGGACGGTCTGCACCGAATTCACCGTCGTCGGCGCCTGGGAGGCCCTCAAGAACCGCTGGGTCCTGATCCGCGGCGCCGAGCGCGTCGACCGCTCCTTCGACCTCCGGCTCTACTCGGGCCTGGAGATGAAGCGCCTCCTCCTCGAGGCGGGCTTCTCCCGGGTCGAGATCTACGGCTCGGTGGAGGGCGCGCCCTACGACGAAAAGGCCTCGAGCCTGGTCGCCCTGGCCAAGGCCTGAGCGCCCGCAGCGCGCCGGAGGGCCCGGGTTTCCCGGCCTTGCTGCGTCGGATAACGCTTCACGAAAACATCGCCGTCCGCCCCCCTTCGCCCCGTTGCATTTTGCGCGGGGCGGGTTACACTTGTAGGTACGGACGCGGCGCCTTGCGGCCCTCGCGCCCGACCACTATCCCGCGGAAGGCGCCATGACGAAGAATAAAATAGGGCTCAAGCTCGCGAACGGCGAGTTCTACCCGGTCCTCGAAGAGGGCGCCGTCGCGCGCAAGCGGCTCGTCGTCACCACCGTGCAGGACGGCCAGCGCAGCGTCCAGATCGACCTCTACCGCGGCACGCCCCCGCGCACCGAGGCCGCCGGCTACGTCGGCAGCCTCGTCATAGAGAACATACCCCTCGCCCCGCGCGGGGAGCCCGACATCCGCCTCGACCTGGGCCTCGACGCCGACGGCACGCTGAGCGCCTTCGCGGAGAACGCCGCCTCCGGCGAGCGCCAGAGCCTCAAGGTCTCGCTCGAGTCCCTCGCCGAAGAGGAAAAATACGAGATCCCCGACTTCGAGTTCGAGGAGGAGACGCCCGACGAGCTCCCCGCGGAGACGGATTCCTTCCGCGAGGAGGGAAGCGCCGCGAGGACGGCGGCCGCGCGGGCCACCGCGCCCCGCGCCTCGGGCTTCGGCGCCGAATCGAGGCGCCCGGAACCCTTGGCAAGGGCCGAGGCGGAGGAAGACGGCGAAAAGCCCCGGCGCAAGGGGCTCTTTGTCGCCCTGGTCGTGGTCGCCGCCATCGTGGTCGCCCTCGGCCTCGCCTTCCTCGTCTACCGTTTGAGCATGTCCAGCCGCGGCGCGGCGGTGATCGCCGAAGAGCCGGCCGCGGCAAGCCCCGCGCCGGCGGCTCCCGCGCCCGCGGCGGCTGCTCCCGCCCCGGCTCCAGCACCAGCACCGGCACCGGCGGCGGCCGCAGCCACGCCGGCTCCCGCACCCGCCCCAGCGGCGACCCCCGCTCCGGCGGCTCCGAAGCCAGCCGCGGCCGCGACGCCGGCCCCGAGCGCCCAGCCCGCCGCCAAGGAACCGGGCGTCAACTACAAGCTCCGTTGGGGCGACACGCTGTGGGACCTGGCCTACGCCTATTACCGCAATCCCTGGCTCTATCCCAAGATCGCCAAGGCCAACAAGATCAAGGATCCGGACTACATCATCGCCGGCCGGACGATCTTCATCCCGCCAAAGTGATCCGGGCGGCCGGGGCTGGATAGGCGGGGGGCCCCGGTGTTAGTCTGCCTGAAGCCAATGAGAACCACCCGATTATACGGAAACCGCCGCGCCGGTCCCTTCCTCTTCCTCTTTTTCGCCTGCCTGCCCCTCCTCGCCTCCTGCCAGGACGACTACGCCTTCGGCCTCGGCGAGGCCCGCTTCAAGAAGGCGATCGCCGAGGGCGACGTCGCCGCCATCATGACCTTGAGCCCCGCGACGCTCGAACGCTCGGGCAAGGCCGGGCCGGAGGCCTTCTACTACCTCGCCCGCTGGCTCGAATCCAAGGCGCCGGTGACGCCCAAGGCTCCCGAGCCCAAGGCTCCCGCGTCCGCGGTCGACGCGAAGGCGGTTCAGCCCCAGAACGGCAACGGCGAGCCTGGCCCGGGGGAACCGAGCGGCGCCGCCGACCTGCCCCCCGCCCTCGAGGGCCTCGGCGCCCTCGAGGAAAGTCCCACGGCGGGCCTCGAGGCGCCCGAACCCCGCGAGCGGGCGATCGCGCTCTACCGCTTGGCCATGCTCCGCGCCCAGGGACTTTCCAAGGCCGCCGGCGGCGAGGCCTTTGTCGCCCGCCGGGCCGCGCGGGCCGCGGCGGAGAAGACTCAGGCCTCCTGGGAAGCCCTCCTTGCGGCCACGGAGGAATACGAGCGGGTTCTCGGCCCCGGCTGGATCGCCAGCGGCCGCCGGCTCGAGGCCCTCGAGGCCTTGGGCCGGGACGCGGAAC
>DAINBW010000068.1:0-9412 GCA_036732745.1 Spirochaetales bacterium
CGCCCGAAGGCAGCCCCCACCGCGCCGCCAGCGCCGGATCAAGCTCGCCGACCCGCGTCTCGGCGGTGACCGTCTTGTCGTAGAGCCGGGCCCTGAGTCCGGCGAGAAGGGGATCGACGCCCGCCAGGAACTCTTCCGAAGGGAGGCCGCCCCAAGCCTCGCGCCACATCGCCTTGTGCCCGGCCGCGCAGCGGTTCCGCGGCCACGTGGCCGGCCGGCGGTTGCCGGTGAGCCAGGCGGGCATCCAGTCCGAGTGTTCGGCCCAGCAGGGCGCCGCTCCGCGGAGGGCCGGATTCACGCGAAGCGCGTGGAGGATCTTGGCCCAGAACCATTCCGGCGAGTAGGCGCCGCCGGAGAAGGCGGCGTAGTCCGGCCCCTTCCAGGCCGCGAGAGCCCGGTTGAAGCTCTCGGCTTCCTCGGCGGCCGAATGGTCCTTCCACAACCAGAACATCGCGTCGGGATCCTCGGCGAACTCTTCGCGGAGCGCGAGCGGGAGTCCGTTCGCGTCGATCGGCCCGGGCGTCGAACCCGTCGCGTCGGCGCAGATTCCGCGGACGGCCGCCCAGACTCCGGCCGGCGCCGAAAGCCGCAGGGCGGCGATCGCCGTCTCGAGGCTCTCCAGATAGTCGAGGGGATGTTGGCGAAAGCGGCTGTCCCGAGCCTCGCAATGGCGCCCGGCCTTCCAGCGCGGGTATTCCGCCACCGCTTCGGCCGCGATCGCCCCGTCGCGGGCGTCCACCAAGACCAAGCGGACGGAATCAGTCCCGTAATCGATGCCGATGACCATGGATCCTCGCATTGCCCCCCCCCTTGCTTGCCGCGAACGCGGCGGCGCGCCCCGGTTTTCCGACAAACCGGGACCCTTGCTCGACGACCTCAAGGTCGGCGGTACGGACCGGCGCCGATCCGGTCGCCGGCATTGACCTTTGGCCGGATTGCCGCTACAATACTTCGTATGCAAAACTTTCGTATGGAAAGCGATTCCGGCGACAAGCCGGCGAACCGCGACCGTTCGGGATTCCGGATCGCCCTCCTCGTGCGCGAGATCAACGCCCTCGTGAACGCGACCATCACCGAGGAACTCGCCTCGAGCGGCCTTACCCTGCCGCAGATCACGGCCATGCGCCTCCTTTCCCACTCGGGCGGGCAGACCATGTCGGAGCTCGGCCGCGAGATGAACGCGAGCCCCTCGACCATCGCGGGCATCGTGGACCGGCTGGAGGCGGCCGGCGTCGTCGAACGCCGCCGGGACCAAGCCGACCGCAGGGTCGTCCACGTGGCCTTCACCGAAATGGGTTCCACCAAGGCCGTCAAGGCGCGGTCCGTCGTCGACGGCTGCTTCGCCAAGGCCTTTTGCGCGATAGGAGACTCGGAGCTTTCCAGGATCGAGGCCGGACTCGAGACAATCGTCCACACGCTCCGCGGCCCCGGCTGCGCGGACGCTTCCCCCAAGGAGTAAATCGCATGCTCGTACTCGCCATCATCTTCATCACCGCCGCCCTCGTCTTCTACACGGCCGGCGTCTGGTCGGAAAAGAAGTCCGGAGTCCTCAAGACCTGGCACCTCGTCCTCTTCTGGCTCGGCTTCGTCTGCGACACGACGGGCACCACCCTGATGGGCCAGCTCTCCGGCGCCGGCTTCAAGCTCAACCTCCACGGCATCACCGGCGCCCTCGCCATCCTCCTCATGCTCTTCCACGCCGTGTGGGGCACCATCGTCATCCGGAAGAAGGATCCCAAGGCCCTGGCGGACTTCCACAAGCTCAGCATCGGCGTCTGGGCCTTCTGGCTCATCCCCTACATCGTCGGCATCATCGTCGGCATGGGCTTCCGCGGCTAGTTCGCCGCGACCGGCCAAGGGCCGCCCTTGGTCTTCCAAGGGCGGCCGCGCGCCGCGCTATTTCGGTCCGTAGAGCGGCCCCAGGGCCGCGCAGGCGCGATAGTCGGCGCCTTCCGCGTCCATGCCCATCGCGTTCCAGTAGCTCGGCCTGAAGATCTCCGCTTCCGGCACGTTGTGCATGCAAACGGGGATCCGGAGGGCCGCGGCCAGGGAGATCAAGTCGGCGCCGATGTGGCCGTAGGCGACCGCGCCGTGGTTGGCGCCCCAGTTGGCCATCACCGAGTAGACATCCTTGAAGGGTCCCTCGCCGGTGAGCCTGGGCACGAACCAGGTGGTGGGCCAAGTCTCGTTCGTGCGCTTGTCCAGCTTGTCGTGCACCGCGTCGGGCAGGGTCGCCGTGACGCCCTCGGCGATCTGGAGGACGGGGCCGAGCCCGCGCACGAGGTTGAGTCGGCTCATCGTCACGGGCATGCCGCCTTCGGTGAGGAAGTCGGAGGAGTAGCCGCCGCCGCGGAAATAGCCGAGGTCGGCGTAGCGCCAGCTCGTGGCGGCCAGGCAAGCTTCCGCCTCCTCGCCCGTGATCTCCCAATAGGGCTTCATCGCGGGCTTGCCGTCCCTGCGCTGGCGCCCGGTCCCGTCCATGCAGGTCGCGCCGGAGTTGATGAGGTGGATGAAGCCCTTGGCGGCCTCGCCCGTCGGCTTCCATCCGGTGACGCGCTCGACCGCCTCCGGGCTCCAGTAGGTGCGCACGTCGGAGAAGACCTGCGCGGTTCCCGTGAGGAGATGGCCGAAAAGCATCGCGACGCCGTTCAACGCGTCGTTCTCCGTCGCCACGACGTAGGGCTGCCTGATCCCGCTCCAGTCGAAGCTCGAGTTGAGGATCGTCTCCAGGAAGTCGCCGTTCGGCATGTGGTCGGTCCAGTGCCGCTGGCCCTGGAAGCCGGCGAGGATGGCGTTGTGGCCGAGCGCTTCCTCGTCGAGGCCCTTCCGCCTCAGCTCCGGATTGCCGACCATGAGGTCGCGGACGATCATCGCCATCTTGACGCTGGTCTCCCAGGTCTTGTCCTTGCGGGCGCGCGAGTGCTGGACCGCGGGGGCGTTCGCGTCGGGGCCTTCCTTGCAGTTCTCCCTTGTCCAGGCGAGGGCGCGCCGGTACTCGGCCTCGGAATAGATCTTCTCCTCAAGGCGCCGGTTGATCTCGCTCATGTCCACGGACTCGGAACGCATGCCGAGGTAGTCCTGGAAGAAATCGGCGTCGACGATGGAGCCCGCGATGCCCATGGAGACCGACCCGACGGAGAGGTAGGACTTGCCGCGCATCCAGGCGGCGGCGAGGCCCGCGCGGGCGAAGCGCAGGATCTTGCCGGCCACGTCGGCGGGTATCACGCCCGTGTCGGCGAGGTCCTGCACGTCCCGGCCGTATATGCCGAAGGCCGGCAGGCCCTTCTGGCTGTGGGCGGCGAGGACCGCCGCCAGGTACACGGCGCCGGGGCGGTCGGTGCCGTTGAAGCCCCAAACCGCCTTGATCGTCCGCGGGTCCATGTCCATCGTCTCGGAGCCGTAGCACCAGCAGGGCGTCACGGTCAGCGTGACGGCGACGCCTTCGCGCGCGAACTTCTCGGCGCAGGCCGCGGCCTCCGCGACGCCGCCGATGGTCGTATCGGCGATGACGCACTCCACGGGATGGCCGCTCGGGTGGCGGAGCGTCTCCGAGATGAGCCGGGCCGCCGCCTTGGCCATGCCCATCGTCGGCGCCTCGAGGGACTCGCGCACCCCGCCGAGCCGGCCGTCGATGGTCGGCCGGATGCCGATCTTGGGAAGTCCGCCCTTCAATCTCAAAGCGGGAGCCGCGACCTTCATGTCATTGACGTCAGCCATGCCATCCTCCGTTGTCCCGTCGGGCGGTCGCGCCGCCGGTCGGGTTGTGTGGTTCTATCCGTGCCGGATCAGCGTGGTCTTGAGCCGCGCGACCTCGGGCTTGCCAATCGAAGCGCCGGCGATCCTCCCGAGGAGCATCCGCGCGGCGAGGGCGCCCATATCCGCTATCGGCTGGGAAACCGAGTAGCGGCAAAACTGCAGGAGCGGCGAGTAGGGCATCTCGTCGAACGAGGCGAAGACCACGCGGTCGCGGTGGGCGCGGCCGGCCGTCATGAGGTAATTCGTCGCGCCGATGTGGGTGTCGGCGTTGACGATGAACCACGCGTCGGGCGCGCCCGGGCGCGAGAGCATCGTCTCCATGGATCGATAACCGGACTCGATGTGCAGGTTGCCGAAGCTCGTGTACTCCTCCTCGACGCGGAGGCCCGCCTTTTCCATGGCGGCCCGGTAGCCCTCGTAGCGCTCGCGGGCGGTCGTCACCTCGAGGCCCGCCCCGAGGAATCCGATGCGCCCGAAACCGTCGGCGATGAGGGCCTCGGTGGCCTCGCGCGCGCCGCCCTCGTTGTCGACGAGCACGGCGTCGGCCTCGAGGTCGCGGGCGAGTCGGTCGATGAGCACGAGGGGAATGCCGTCGGCCTGGATCCCGCGGATGTGGGCGCCGCGGTCCGTCGCCGGTATCATGACGATGCCGTCCACGAGGCGATCGGCGAGGAGATGGAGGCGTTTGGATTCCTCCTCGGCGCTCTCGCGGGAAGAGCAGACGATGAGGCTGTAGCCGTGGGACGAGAGCTCGCGGTCCATGCTTTCCGCGAGAAGCATGAAGAAGTCGCTGGCGAGTTCGGGCGCGATGACGCCGACCGTCATGGTCGCGCGGGTCTTCAGGCTCCGCGCGACCTGGTTGGCCTTGTAGCCGAGCTTGTCGATCGTCAGCCGGACCTTGGCGGCGGTCTCCTCGACGACGCGGAGGTCGCCGTTGACGACGCGGGACACCGTGGCGGTGGAGACACCGGCGGCCTTTGCGACGTCCCGAATCGTCACGCCTCGGACCTTCATCGGATCCGCCTCCGCGCCGACGCCGCCTTTCCCTCTCCGTCAGCGCCCGTCGGGGAGCGCTTGTCCGCGGCTCCCGCCGGCCGTATACTGCGCCTCGGCAGGGAGGGGACGACATGGACGAAGCCCGACGTTTCAGGGAAGAACTCGAGAAAAGGACCGGCGAAAAGCAACTGGCCACGGCGATGGCGGCCATTCTCGAGGGCGGACGCGACGCCGAAGCGTCCTGGGGCATCCTCGTCCTGACGGACGCCGCGCTCCGCTTCGAACGCCCGCCAAGCCGGCATTGGACGGCATCGCTGTTGAAGACCCATGATCGTACCTCGCCTCCCGTTCAGCCCGCTGACATCGTCGTCCCGTTGCGGGACCTCATCTCGGCCGCGGTTCCCCGCCGCGGCCTCATCGGCCGTCTTTTCGGCTCTCCCTTTGCGAAGCTCGACGTCTCCTGGATGCGGGACGGCGTCGAGCGGCGCGAAACATTCTCGGTCGATCCCGGCTCGGGCTTGCTCGAGGAACTCGAGCGGGCCCTGCCGGCGTCGACGGACACTACGCCCGCTTCGAGTACTTCCTGATGTAGAAATAGACCGCGACGAGGATTATGACGCCCTTCACGAGCAGCTGATAGTAGGAATCCACGCCGAGATAGGTCATTCCGTAGTTGATGATGCCGAGGGTAAGCACGCCGATGAGCATGCCACCCACGGTGCCGACGCCGCCCGCCTGCGACACCCCGCCGACGGTGACCGCGGCTATCGCGTCGAGCTCCATGCCGTTGGCGGTCAACGCGTTCGCGAGGCCGAGCCTGCCGGAGAGGAGACAGCCGGCGATTCCGTAGAGCAAGCCCGCGTAGGTGTACACCACCACCAGCTCTTTCTCCACGTTGATGCCGGAAACCCGGGCCGCGACGGGATTGCCTCCGATCGCGTAGAAGTTCGTCCCGCGCTTGGTGTGGCGGAGGAGGACCCAGACCATGACCGCCGCCACGGCGACGTAGATGGCGAGGTTCGGCACCGGACCGACGGAGCCTTGGGCGATGGACTTGTAGGCGTCCTTCACGCTGCCGACGACGGCGGCCTTGGTGTAGATCAGCTGGGCGCCGCGCGCGATGGACATCGTGCCGAGGGTGGCGATGAAGGCGGGAAGCTTGCCGTAGGCCACGAGGACGCCGTTCAGGAAGCCGAAGAAGCCGCCCGTCAGGATGCCCGCCACGAAAGGCAGATAGACCGGGAAATCCCGGCCGGGATAGAGGGCCGCCATGTAGTCCGGCGTCTGGGCGAACGACGCCGCGACGCTCGCCACGAGGCAGACCACGTAACCGATGGAAAGGTCGATGCCGCGGGTGATGATGATCATGCCCACGCCGAGGGCCGCGAAGGCGCGGACCGATTCGGCGATGAGCAGGTTGCGCACCGAATCCCACTGGAAGGACCGCCCTCCCGTCAGGAGGCCGAGCGCCGTCGCCAGGACGACGAAGGTGACGAGGTTGGTGTTCTTGCTGATGAAGGCGCCGAAGCCCTTCTTTTGGGCGAGGGCGCCCACTGCGTTAGCGGCCATCGATGGCTCCTTTACTCGAACTGCGTCGCGAGACGCATGATGCTTTCCTGGGTCGCGTCTTCCTTCGCGAGGGTCCCCGTATGGCGCCCGGCGCAAAGCACCATGACGCGGTGGGACATGCCGAGAAGCTCGGGCATCTCGGAGGAGACCATGATGATCGACTTCCCGTTCCTGGCGAGTTCGGCCATTATCGTGTATATCTCGTATTTGGCCCCGACGTCGATGCCCCGAGTCGGCTCGTCCATGATGAGGATGTCGGGAAGGGTCATGAGCCAGCGGCTGACGAGGACCTTCTGCTGGTTGCCGCCGGAGAGATTCTGGATCTGCGCCCACATGGAAGGGGTCTTCGTCCTGAGGGCTTCGTTGAGCCGCCGGGCCTCGGCCTCTATGCGGCGATGTTCGAGGAAACCCGCCTTGAGGTAATTGCCGAGCGAGGCCACCGCGGTGTTCTCCGTGATGGAGAGGAGGGGAAAGATGCCCGAGCCCCGGCGGTCCTCGGTTATGAGGCCGATGCCCCGGCGGATCGCGTCCCGCGGGGAGCGGATCGCCGTCTTCTCGCCGTCGACGAGGATCTCGCCGGAGGCCGTCTTCCGGAGTCCGAAGATCGCCTCCACCAACTCGGTGCGTTGGGCGCCGACGAGGCCACCCAAGCCGAGAATCTCGCCGCGCCGCAGCTCGAACGAGACGTCGCGGAAGGAGCGGTCTTCGGCGGAGCAGAGGTTCCGGACTTCGAGCCGGACTTCGCCGACCGCGGACTCGACGGACGGAAAGCGGTTCGTGTTGTCGCGCCCGACCATGAGCTTGATGAGGCGGTCCTCGTCGAGCTCGGCGGCGGGCCAGGTGCCGAGCATCTTCCCGTCGCGCATGACGGAGACGTCGTCGGCGATCTGGAAGATCTCGCTCATCTTGTGCGATATGTAAATGACGGCGACCCCCTTCTTCGTGAGGTCGCGGATGATGCGAAAGAGGTGTTCCGTCTCCGTTTCGGTCAGGGAGGAGCTCGGCTCGTCCATGACCACCACCGAGGCCTCGTAGGAGACCGCCTTGGCTATTTCGCAGGCTTGCTGCTTGGAGATGGACAGCCCGCCCATGCGGTCCGCTGGGTCAATCTTCATCTCGAGGCTTTCCATGAGGACCGCCGTGTCGCGGTGCATCTTGGCGTGGTTGAGCAGGGCCAAGGGACCGATCCGGCGCATGGGCTCGCGGCCGAGCCAGATGTTCTCGCGGACGGAGCGTTCCGGGACATTGGACAGCTCCTGGTGGATCATCGAGACTCCCGCCTCGAGGGCATCCTTGGCGCTGTGGAATTTCGCGCGGTTGCCCTTGAGGATTATCTCCCCGGCGTCCTCGTGGTAGATGCCGAAAAGACACTTCATGAGGGTGGACTTGCCGGCTCCGTTCTCGCCCATCAGCGCGTGGACCTTGCCGGGCCGCACGCGGAGCGTCACGTCGTCGAGGGCCTGCACTCCCGGGAATTTTTTCGAGATTCCCCGCATCTCGAGGACGTACGCCTGCTTCGCTTCCGTAGACATGCTTCCCTCCGGAATCTCACTTTGCGAGGAGGGCGCGGTCTCCCGCGCCCTCCGGTTTAAAGTCCGCGCCCGGACGTTACTTCACGAAGGACTTGTAGTTTTCCTTGGTCACGGCCTTGAAGGGCACGAGGTAGCACTGGCCGATCACGGCCGCGTCGTTGGCGGGAGCCTCGGCGCCGGCCTTGGTCTCGGGCTTGAGGCCCCAGGAGACGAAACCGGGCTTGTAGGTGCCCTTGGCCATGCCGAGCGCGAGCTCGAAGGCGGTGGAGGCCTGGCCGACCGCGTCCTGGAGGACCGTCGCGTAGAGCTTGTTCTCCGCCATGGACTTGAGCGCCACCTGGGTCGCGTCAACGCCGAGGACGGGGACCTTGAGGACGGTGCCGTCGCCGTCGACGTCCTTGGTCGGATCCTTGGCGTCGTCCACGTACTTGGCGGTGAGGAGGGACTCGACGGCGCCGAGGGCCATGCCGTCGTTGTTGGTGATGACGATGTTGAACTTGCCGTTGTAGGCGGCGATCCAGGCGTCCATCTTCTGCTGCGCCTCGTCCGGCTTCCAGTTGGCGGTGTCCTCGGCGATCACGTTGAGCTTGTAGCCCTTCGCGACCAGTCCGGCCTTGACGGCCTCGGTGCGGTACTTCTGGGCGGGATGGCCGAGCTGGCCGAGGAGGAAGAGCGCGTTGATGGCCTTGCCGGCGCCGAGCTTCGCGGGATTCTTCTTGAAGTACTGGTCGATGATGTCGGCCTGGATCTGGCCGGCCACGGACTCGGGGCTGGAGGCGAGGAAGAAGTTCTTGCTCACCTTGAGCGCCGCCACGGAAGGCTGGATGTTGGAGAACGCCGCGCCGCCGCCCTTGGCGGCGATCGCCTTGGCCATCTGCTCGGTCGCCTCGGTCTGGTTGGGAACGATGACGAAGTATTTGACGCCCTGGGTGAGCAGGGTGTTGAGCTGGTCGAGCTGGGTGGCCTGGTCGGAGCGGGAATCAAGGAGCTTGAGCTCCACGCCGGCCTTGGCGGCGAGCGCCTTGAGATTGGCCGCGTAGTCGGCGACGAACTGCTCATCCAAGTTGCGGATGAGGGCGCCGATGACGGGTTTTGCCTGGGCGAATCCCGCGCCGGCGAGGACGGCGAGGGCGAGGACGAGAACGAACAGTCTCTTCATAAACGCTCTCCTTGAAACGGACGCTATTCGGCCGACGCCAAGCGACGGCCCATGCCGAAATCACAAAGGCGAACCCCGTCGCCGTCAGGCCAGGGGGATCACTCCTTTTTTCACGATGATGTTGCCGTACTTGACGGTCTCGCCGGTCATCACGACGGCGAAGGCCTTTTTGGCCCTTTCATAGAAGGCGAAACGCTCCACCCGCTCGATGGCGGGGGTCGCCGGCCAGCGGCGGTCGATGACGGCGCGATAGGCGGCTTCGACGGCGGGGTCGAGGCTGTCGCCCGCCGCCGGCGCCATCATGGCGATCGGAGCGGCGACATAGGCGTCGAGATTCATGAGCGCGAGGATGCCGTCGAGGAGTTCCGGGATGCGGACGCCGTCGGCGCGCAGGACGCGG
>DAINBW010000069.1:0-917 GCA_036732745.1 Spirochaetales bacterium
AGCCTCGTCACCTACAACGGGCGCGCCTTCGACCTCCCGCTCCTCAGGACGCGCTGCGTGATGAACGGGATCCGCCCGCCCGAGTTCCGGAACCTCGACCTCCTGTACGCGGCGCGCCGGCTCTGGCGGAGGGTGCACGGCGGCGCCTCCCTCGGACTGCTCGAGCGCGGGGTGCTCGGCGCGGAGCGCGGGCTCGACGCGCCGGGCTCGATGATCCCCGACATCTGGTTCGGCTTCCTGCGCGAGGGCGACCACCCCCTCATGCGCGCGGCGATGGCGCACAACGCGGAAGACGTGGCCAGCCTCGGTCTCCTCCTGGCGCTCGCGTCGCGGATCCACGCCGCGCCGCTGGAATGGGCCGCTTCAAGCGGCGTGGACCGCTCCGGCCTCGGCCGGAGCCTCCTCGCCCTCGGCCGCCCGCGCGAGGGCGAGGCGCTCCTGGAAGCCGCCCTCGCCGACGGGGACGAGGCGGCCGGCCTCCTCCTTTCCCGCCGCTTCAGGAGGGAGGGGCGGCTCGAGGAGCGGCGACGGGTGGTCGAGGCGCTGCCCGCGAGCTTCGCCTCCATGGTGGAGCGCGCCAAGTTCCACGAGCACGCGTTGCGCGATTTTAAGGGAGCCCTGGCGTGGACCGCGCGGGCGGAAGGCTTGGCGCGGGCCTCGATGGAGGGCCTGTCCGGGGAGGAGGAAACCCGCCTCGAGGCGAGGCGGGCACGGCTTGAGCGGAAGCTGGCGGGCCTCAATCGCCCTTGAGCGTGTCCCCGAGCTGGCCGCAGGCCCCCATCACGCCGCGGCCGCGCCGCATGCGGCGCGAGGCGACGAGGCCGGAATCCTCGAGGATGTCCAGGAAGGCCTCGAGCTCCGCGCGCGTCGGCTCCACGAAGGGTAGGCCGGGCACGCGGTTCCAGGGGATGAGGTTG
>DAINBW010000069.1:927-9381 GCA_036732745.1 Spirochaetales bacterium
CGTCCTCCGGCCGGGAGTTGCGCCCGCCCATGAGCGCGGCCTCGAGCGTCACGCGCTCGCCGGTCGCGGCCTGGTACTCGAGGAGGGCGGCCTTGAGCTCGGCCAGGCCGTACGTCTTGTTGACCGGCATGAGCTCGCTCCGGAGCTCCTCGTTCGCCGTGGTGAGCGACACCGCGAGGCGGACCTTGGGGCCGTTCCGGGCCAGGTCGAGGATGCCGGGGACGAGTCCGCAGGTGGAGATCGTGACCTTGCGCGCGGAGAGGCCGATGCCTTCGGGATCGGTGAGGATGCCGATCGCCTTGCGCACCGCCTCGAGGTTGAGCAGGGGCTCTCCCATGCCCATGAAGACGACGTTCGAGATCGCGCCGCGGCGCTTTTGCAGGAGGTGGAACTGCTCCATGATCTCGTCGGCGCCGAGGTTCCTGAGGTAGCCGAGCGTGCCGGTCTTGCAGAAGGCGCAGCCCATCGGGCAGCCGACCTGGCTGGAGAGGCAGGCGGTCTTCCGCCCCTCGATGTCCTCGAGCAGCACGCATTCGACGGCGGCGCCGTCGCGCAGGCGGAGCTGGATCTTGAGCGAGCCGTCCGCGTCCTCGAGTTCGGCCGCGGCCTCCGAGGAGTGGATCCGCGGGAAGAGCGCCGCCAGGCGCTCCCGCTCGCCCTTGGCGAGATCGCTCATCTCGTCGAAGGACGAGGCGCCGCGCGCGATCCAGCGGTAGACCTGGCGCCCGCGGAAGCTCTCCCTGAAAGAGCAGGCCCCGGCGATTTCCGCCGGGGCCATTCCGGTGAGGAACAGTTCCAAGCTAGCCCCGCTGCAGCTTGGCGACGGCGTCCTGCACGTAGACGTTGCGGATGCCGAGCCGCTGGAAGTCGACGAGGGCCTCGAGCGCGCGCTGTCGGTCGCCCTCGGCGACGTGGCACTGGGAAAGCTCGAGGTAGAGCCGGTAGTTCTTGGGGTCGTTCTGGATGAGCTTGCGGAGGGAGACGATGGCGTCCTGGTACTTGCCCTGGAGCCGCGCGATCACCGCGAGGCCGAGGACCGCGTAGACGTCGAATTCGATGTTGAGCGCGCGCTGGTAGCACTCCGCGGCCGCGTCGTACTCCTCCATGCTCCGGTAGGCGTCGCCCGAGCGCGTGAGGATGACCTTGTTGCGCGGGTCCTTGGACAGGATCTTGTTCCAGAAATCCAGGGAGCGCTGCTGCTGTCCCGAGCCGCGGTAGCAGTCGGCCAGGCCGAAGAGCGCGTAGAAGTTGTCCGGCTCCTTCACCAGGGCCTTCTCGAAGTAGGGCACGCCGAGTTCGAACTGCTTGAGCTTCCGGTAGCAGTTGCCGATCGATGTCAGGACGCGGATGTCCACGCCGTCGCCCTGGAGTTCGACCATGCGCTGCCAGTAACCGAGGGCGTCCTTGTATTCCTTGAAGTCGTAGTGGAGGTGGCCGAGGCCGATGAGGGCGTAGGGATTGTCCTGCTCCATCTCGAGGACGCGAAGGTAGATCGCCTTCGACTTGCGGAAGTCGCGGACCTTGCGGTAGGCGTCGGCGACGCGCGTGAGGACGGTGATGTTCTTGTTGTCGTGGAGCAGGTACTGCTCCCAGATCTCGATCGCCTTTTGGTATTGGTTCAGGGCCTTGTAGCAGTCGGCGAGGCCGAAAAGGGCGTAGTTGTTGCCCGGATGGTACACCAGGCACTTTTTATAGTGGTCCACGGCGTCGCGATAGGCGCCCCGCTTGCGGGCGGCGTCGCCGAGGCCGACGAGGGCGTAGTTGTTTTCCCGGTCGCGTTCGAGAATCCGGGCAAAGCACTCCTCGGCTTCTTCGACGCGGTTTTCCTTGAGGCACTGGTAGCCGTGCTTGGAAAGTTCGGCGATCTCAGCCAGCTCCGGGTTCTGTGACTCCCTGACTTCCCTGGCCTGATCCTTGTGAAAGTTGTCCTGGTTCGCCTGGTCGCTCATTTTCGTCCTCTTCCGAAAGAAGTTTTTGTATGGCGAGGGCCGCCCGTTCGATGAGTTCTCCGCTTCGCGCCTCTTCGCGGGCGAGCCAGAACATCTTGAGGGCGTCCACGGGTCGGCCGCCTTCCAGATATCGGTTCCCTACGCGTATGAGGCCGTCGGAATACCCCGTCGTTTGGAAGATCCTCCGGGCAGTCTCGAGTTCCCCGCGATTGAACAATTCGTTTCCCTTGCGGTTGAGACGGACCTTGTTCTCACCCTCCACGTCGCGCGCCGGCGCGTCGGAGGATTTGATGAGGCCCTCGCGGGAAAAGCGCTCGAAGACTTTTTTATCCATACTCTTGACCGTACCGTATAAGTATACGGTCCCTCCCGAAATAAATCAACCGAGAATATTTAGAAACTCCATACTGGGAAAGGGGGGCGGCCTCGTCGGCGGGCTTTAGGCTTCCCGTTTTTTCCGGTAGAAACGGACGATGGAGCGGCCGTAGGGGCGTTCATCCTCGAGGCCGAGGGCGCCATAATCGCGGGCCAGGCGGTCTTCCTTCGGAAAGTGCATGATCACGAGGCCCCCGGGCGCCGCAGTCGGCCCGTCCGCGAGCTTTTGCAGGAGTTCGGCGCGGAACTGGTAGGGGAAAGGCGGATCGCAAAACACGAGGTTGAAGGGCGTCTTGTTGCGGAGGAGAAAGCGCTCCACGGGCATCGACTTGCACTCGATGCGCTCGTCCGCGATGGAGACGTTCCGGAGGAGCATGGGGAATTTTTCGGGATCCTTCTCCACGCAGACGACGGGAGAGGCTCCGCGGCTGGCCGCCTCCAAGCCCAGGATGCCCGAGCCCGAGAAAAGGTCGAGGAAGGAAAGCCCCGCGAGATCGCCGAGGATGGAGAACACGGATTCGCGCATCCTGTCCATCGCGGGCCTGATCTCGAGCCCCCCTTGGGCCACGTCGATCGTTCGCCCGCAGTATTTGCCGCCGGTGATGCGCATGGCTTGTCAGTCCTCCCCGCGGCTGCGGAAATTGCGGCGCAGCTCGCGATCCAGGTCTCGTTCCTTGATGTCGGCGCGCTTGTCGTAGAGCTTCTTGCCCTTGCAGAGCCCGAGCTCCACCTTGACCAGTCCTTTTTTCAGGTAGACCGCGAGGAGGATGAGGGTGTAGCCCTTCTCCCTGACGCGGCGATCCAGGCGCTTGATCTCCTGCGCGTGCAGGAGGAGTTTCTTGGGCCTGTCGGGGTCGTGGTTGAAGACGGAGGAAAAGGCGTAGACCGCGACATGGAAGTTGCGGAGCCAGACCTCGCCGTTCCGGACCTCCGCGAAGGCGTCGGGGAAGGAGATCTTGCCGTCCTTGATCGACTTGACCTCGGTGCCGAGCAGCTGGATGCCGCATTCGAAGGATTCTTCCACCGAGTAGTCGAAACGGGCGCGGCGATTGAGGGCGACGATTTTCGCGCCATCCGGGATCATGGGCCTACCTCCACCCGCTCGATGCTCGCGGCATCGCCGTGCCGGGCCTTCGCGTTGTCGCACGATTATAGGAAGAGGCTTCCCGCTTGTCAACGCAAGCCCGGCATGCTAGTGTTTTGGATCGACGATCGGCCGCGACGGCCCTTCCGCCTCGTTCCGGCCTGGCGCGCTTGAAACGCCCTCGCGGGTCGGCGAAATCCGATAGGGGGAAAACGTGCCCATCATTTCTCGCCGCCGCTCCTTCGCCGAGACGGTGGAAGGAAGGCGGCGCCTGCTCGGCCGCCTCAAGATATTCCTCATCGTATTCCTCGCCTTCGAGTTCCTTACCGGCTTCTTCATGGCGGCGCTCTCGGTGTCATCGACCTCGATGGCGCCGACGATCCAGCCCGGAGACCGCCTCCTCGCGACGCCGGCCGCCTTCGGGCCCGCGACGCTCTTCGGCAAATTGCCCGGACTCGCCAAGCCGCGGCGCGGCGATCTTGTCCTCGTCGATCCGCCATTCGCGGAGCGGCCGGGGTTCTGGCGCGGCCTCGCGGACTCCGTCGTCCGCTTCGTGACCTTCCAGCAGGTATCCCTGGTTTCCCGCGGCTCGGCCGAGGCCGCGTCGGGCCCCTTCATCTGCCGCGTCGTCGGCGTCCCCGGCGACACGGTCCGCATGGAGGGCTTCATTTTCACGGTGAGGCCGGCGGAAAGCGGCCAATCCCTCACCGAGTTCGAGTTCACCGACAGCCGCTACGATATCCAAAAACCGAGCCTGCCCGCCGGATGGCAGGCCTCCTACCCGCTATCGGGGTCGATGCGCGAGCGCACCCTCGGCGCTGACGAGTATTTCGTCGCCAACGATTCCCGCGGGGCCTCCGCCGATTCCCGGCTCTGGGGAACCATCGGTCCCGACCGCCTCCGCGCCAAGGTCTTTTTCCGGTATTGGCCCTTCGGGCGGATGGGGCGTCCCTGACGGAGCCCCGCCTTTCTTTCCCGGCCGGTCCGCCGGTCCCGGGATTCTCCCCGCCTCGTTCCCTCTATATCCACGTACCGTTCTGCCGCTCCAAATGCGCCTATTGCGATTTCGCGTCGGGACCGCTCCGCGAGGCCCCCGAGGGACTCGCGGAGGCGGTTGTGGAGGCGACGCTCTCCCGCGTCGACGCCTTGTCGAGGCGTTTCCCCTCGGCCGGCGCCGCGGGCGGAGCGGAGGGCCGGCGAGGCCTGCCCTTCGACACGCTCTATGTCGGCGGCGGCACGCCCACCGTCCTGCCCCGGCCGCTGTTCCGCCGCCTGCTCGCGGGCTTGGCCTCCCGGGCGCCCGGTCTCCTCGAGTGGACGGTGGAGGCCAATCCCGAGAGCCTCGACGCGGAGGCCGTCGACGCGATGCTCGAGTGCGGCGTCACGCGCATCTCGCTCGGCGTCCAGAGCCTCGACGACGGCCTGCTTGCCCTGCTCGGCCGGCCGGCGACCGCCCGCGTCGCCGAGGTCGCCCTGGCGCGCGCCGCCGCCTCGGGGCTTCGCGTCTCGGCCGACCTCATGGCGGGCCTTCCGCGCGCGACGCGCCTCGAGGAGGAAGCCCTGCGGCTCCTTGAACTCGGCGCAGGACACCTTTCCGTCTACGACCTGATCCTTGAGGAAGGCACGCCGCTCGCGGCCGCCGCCGGCCGTCTCCAACTGCCCGACGAGGACGAGGCCGCCGACGAGCGGGACCGCCTCGAGTCGGCGCTGGTTGGGCGCGGCTTCCGCCGCTACGAGGTCTCCAACTACGCGCCGCCCGGCGGGGAATCGCTGCACAATCTCGCCTATTGGCGCATGGATTCCTATCTCGGCGCGGGGCCGGGCGCCGTGTCGACCCTCGTCGCCTCGCCGGGATCCGGCGGCGCCTCCTTGCGCATCGAAGAGACCGCCGATCCGGCGGCCTACGCCGCGAGCGGAGCCAAGGGCCCCGCGGCGACGGAAACCGCGATCCCCGCGCGCGAGGCCGCCTTCGAGGCGATACTGATGGGCTACAGGACGATCTTCGGGCCGGATCGCGCCGGTTTCCAGGCCCGCTTCGGGCTCGGGGTCGAGGAGCTTGTCGGCGGAACCCTGGCGGCCTGGGCCGGGCACCTCGTGCCCGCGGCCGAATGGCCGGCCGGCGTGCCGGGCGCGGATCGGGGCCCCGGAAGGCGCTCCCTCGACGGCGCCGGCCTCGACCTCCTCAACCGCTTCCTCGGCGACTGCCTCGAGGAGCTGGAAAAGCGCTTCCCGCCGGCTAGGTGACGATGCCGAGCTTGCGCATCTCCCCGATGATCGAGTTGGCGTTGTAGGGCTTGGTGATGTAGCCCTCGCACTGGTTCCGGAACGCGGCGATGACATTCTGCGGATCGTCGAGCGCCGTCGCCATGACGATCTTGCAGCCTTCGGAGGCGTGCATCCCGCGGTTTTTCTCGAAATCCCGAATCCTCTCGAGCGCCCGCTGGCCGTCCATGACCGGCATCATGATGTCCAGGAAGACGAGATCGTAGGGCGCGCCCGCCTCGTAGGACAGCTGCACCGCCTGCACCGCCTCCTCGCCGTTGGTCGCCACGTCGAAGGTGCCGTACTTCTCCAAGATGCGCGAAAGCACGCTCCGACTGATGAAATTATCCTCGACAATGAGCATGCGAAGCGCCATGGAAGGCCTCCTTGCGTAGTCAGCGAGGAAACTTCGGCCCGAATCGGGCCTTCATGAACTCTAACGCCGCCCCCCCTGCCTTCGCAAGGGCGATTTTTTGCCGGCTTTTCCTTGCGGCGGCCGATTGCCTGGACGATACTTTGCCCTATCGCATAAAGAGTCGTATATGAGAAAACAAGTAGACGAAGAAACTCAAGAAATCATCACGTCCTTCATCGCCGAGGGCTTCGAGCGCCTGGACGACGCCGAAACACAGCTTTCGAAGCTTTCCGAAGGTGACGTGGCGCCCCGCCTCAACGCCGTTTTCCGCCTTTTCCATTCCGTGAAAGGGTCGGCGGGCTACCTCGGTTTCGAGGCGATCAAGCGCCTGACCCACGAGGCGGAGGCCCTCCTCGACGTCCACCTTAAGGGCGGCATCGCTCCCAGCCCCGAAAGCCTCGACGTCATCTATGCGACGATCGATTCCCTGCGGAAGCTCATAGAACTCGTCGAGCGGGACAATGCCGACGAGGAGGGGGCGACCGCCGCCGAAGAACAAATAGCCGTCCTTTCGGCCTCTATCGCCGCCTGTCGTCCGGATTCGCGGCAGGTCGCGCGCTCAACCCCCGCCGCATCGCCCGCCGCATCGCCCGCCGCAACGCCCGCCGCGGCTGCCCCCGTGCCCGCGCCCGATACCGCCGCGCCGGCCGCCTTCGCGGCGGAGGAGGGCGGTTTCGGCCCGAACCGGATCGTGCTGAGCGACTTGGTCACCCGGGAGATGGCCGAGCGCTTCGTCCTCGAATGCGCCGACCTGGCGGACCGCGCGGAACGCGTGGCCCTCGGCCTTTCGGGCTCCCCGGATTGGAACGAGGTCATCCACGACATTTTCCGCACCGTCCACACCATCAAGGGCAACGCGGGCTTTTTCGGCTACGTCGCCCTCGAAAAGGCCTGCCAGGAATTCGAGGCCCTGCTTGACGGGGCGCGCAAGGGAAGTGTCGCGCCGAACGAGGCCCTGTTCAATTCCGCGATAGCCCACATCGACCGCCTCCGCGGCATCTGGGGCCGCGTCGCCATCGTCGACGCCGCGGCCGCCGCCGCCGCGGACCAGGCCGCCGCCGGCGGAACCCCGGGCGAAGGCGGAACCCCGCGCGAGGCGCCAGGGCGCTCCCTCGACTACAAGCCCATCGGCGAGATCCTCGTCGACATCGGGGCGGTGCGCGAGGACGAGATCAGCCGCGCCCTCGAGCTGCAGGAGCGCCCTCTCGGCGAGATCCTCGTCGAGCAGGGAGCCGTCAAGTCGGAGGACTTGGACAAGGCGCTGGAGCTCCAACGCTCCCGCGCCGCCGTCGGGGAAAAGCGCCCGGTGGAGGAGGTGCAGCGCAAGGAAATCCGCGTGGACACCGCCAAGCTCGACAAGCTCTTCAACCTCGTGGGCGAGCTCATCACGGCCGAGGCCATCGTCTACAACTCGCCGGACATCGCCGGCATGAAGCTCGACGGTTTCCAGCGCGCCTTCGCGAGTCTCGCCAAGATCAGCCGCGAGATCCAGGAGACGACGATGGTCATCCGGATGATTCCCCTCGAGGGGCTCTTCCAAAAGATGGTCAGGCTCGTCCGGGATCTTTCGCGCAAGTTCGAAAAACCCATCGACCTGCGGGTCACGGGCCAGGACACGGAGATGGACAAGAACGTGATCGAGCAGATCTCCGATCCCCTCGTCCACATCCTCCGGAACGCGATCGACCACGGCATCGACGCTCCGGAGGCCCGCGCCCGCGCGGGCAAGCCCGAGGCGGGCGTGATCCACCTCGACGCCCGCTACGAGGGTTCCGAGATCTGGGTCAGCGTGAAGGACGACGGGGCAGGCCTCAACCGGGCCAAGATCCTCGCCAAGGCGGCCGAGCGCGGCATGCTCAAGGGCGATCCCGCCCTGCTCCCGGACCGGGAAGTCTGGGACTTCATCTTCGAGCCGGGATTTTCGACCGCTGACAAGGTCTCGGAGGTTTCGGGCCGGGGCGTCGGGATGGACGTCGTGAAGAAAAACCTCGAGCGCATCCGCGGCACCGTCGACGTGCGCTCCGAGGCGGGCCTCGGGACGGAGTTCGTGCTCAGGATCCCGCTGACCATGGCCATCATCGACGGCATCACCGTGCGGGCGGGCCGAAGCTTCTATTCGATACCGATGGGCGACATCCTCGAGTTCTTCAAGGCCTCGCCCTCCCAGCTCACCGCGACCGAGGGCGGCGAATTCACCGTGAACCTCCGAGGCGACATCATGCCCCTCGTCAAGCTCGGCGACGTGTTCGGCGTCAAGGAAGCGGCCTGCGATCCCGCCGACGGCATCCTGATCGTCGTCCACTCCGACGGGCACAAGGCCTGCCTCCTCATCGACGAGGTCGTGGGCAACCAGCAGATCGTCGTGAAGT
>DAINBW010000070.1:0-9334 GCA_036732745.1 Spirochaetales bacterium
CCAAGACGGGCCTCAAGATCCGCACCGACCAGCCCTCGGAGGTCGGCGGCGACCTCGTCTGCGCCGCCCTCGCCGGCCGCGAGCTGGCCGCGCGCGAGGCTCCCGGCGCCCCCGTCCTCGTCGTCGATTTCGGCGCGGCCATCGCGATCTCCGCGGTCAACGCCGCCGGCGAGTTCGTCGGCGCGGCCATCGCGCCGGGCCTCGAGACCGCAGCCTTCTCGCTCCACCGCTCCGCCGCCCTCATCCCGGAGGTGCGCCTGGACCAGCCCGCCCGCGCCATCGGCCGCTCCACGCCGGAGTCGATCCGCGCCGGCCTCGTCCTCGGCGGCGGCGGCCTCGTCGAGCGCCTCGTCGCCCTCATGGGGGCGGAGCTCGCGGCCGACGCCCCCGCCGCCCCGCCGCCGCTCGTCTTCGGCACCGGCGAGGCCGAGGGACGGCCCATTCTCCAGGCTGCCGGCATCGGGCGCTTCGCGCCGGAGCTCGCGCTGGAGGGCATCGCCCTCGTCGCCGCCCGCAACCGCGCCTAGGGGCGGTCGGCGGTCGTGCATGGGCACAACCGCCGCGCCTACTCGCGGTTGGGGGACAGGGCCTTGGCGTAGAGTCGATACTCCCTCCAGGGCTTGAAGCCGAACTTGCCGTAAAACTCCCCGAGGTCGGTCCAGTCGATCACCATGAAGCGGCCGCCCCGCCGGGCGAGTTCCGCCATCGAGGCGCGGAGGAGAGAGAGCCCGAGGCCGAGTCCCCGCCGTTCCGCGTCCACGCCGATTGGCCCGAGCCCGCAGGGCGAATCGCCCATCAGGCCGCGCCAATAGACACTCGGGCCGAGGACGGCGCTGCGACGGTCGTAGACGCGGGAGAAGCCGACGATGGAGCGCGTCGCTTCGTCCTCGAGGAGGAGGAGGTCCTCTCCGCGCATGCCGGCGTCGATCGCCTCGAGGCAATCGGATAGCCAGCGGCCGGGGAAGTTCCTCCGCAGGAATCCGACCGTGGCCTCGAGGAGGGCTGGCTCCCACTGACGGATCCGGTAGCCGGGGGCGAGGGGGGCCCGGCGCTCGAGCCCGGCGAGATCGAGCGCCCCGAGGTCCGCCGCGAGGTCCTGCTCGAGGCCTTCGGACAGGTAGCCGTGTTTCGCCAGGAAGGCTTCGAGGGCGGCGGAGGCCGGGCTTGCGTCGACGGGCGCGCCGGGGAAAAAGTGGCAACTGTCGGCGCCGAAGCGGACCGTCCGGGCGCCGCGTTCCCTCAGCCAGGCTTCGGCTCTTTCCATGAGGGCGCTTCCGACCCCGCGGCGGCGGGCGGCTTCGTCCACGACGACGAAGGAAATGTTGCCCCGGGCCGGAATCGCGCCATCGGCCCCTGGACGCGCCGCGCGTTTCGCGAGGAGCATGCCGGCCAGGCCGCTCCTCGCCGCGTCCGGTGCTTCCTGGCCGCGAACCGCGAGGAAGAGCGTCTCGTCCTTTTCGAGCCTGAGTTGCTGATCGAGCAATCGCTCGTCGAGCGGGAATCGCCCGCCGAGCGCGCGGTTCCACAATTCCATGATGGAATCCCGATGGGTGACGGGGTTGATGGGCATGATGTCGGGCATCTCGAACTCCCTTCCATTGATTCGGTCGGCCAGTGTACCACGGCGTTTCGAAGCTGTAACGGTGTTTCATGTCTGGCGGTGTATAGTTGAAAAATTTTGTTGCGTTTCGCAAAAAAGCGGTTGATAATGCCGTCCATGGTCGCAACCTCATCCAGCCATCGCGTCCCAAGCCTCGTCGAGAAGATCGGCCAAATGCTCGTCGTCGGCTTCCCTGAAGGCCGCGAGGGTTTTGCCAAGCTCGAGGCCGCGGTGGGCGATTTCGCCGCGGGCAACGTCATCCTCTTTACGCGCAACATGGGTCCGGCCCGAGCCACGTGGGAACTGGTGCGCGATGTCCGCGCCCTCGTGGAGGGCGGGACCGGCATCGTTCCCTTCGTCTGCGTGGACCAGGAGGGCGGAACGGTCGTCCGGCTCCGCAACGGGGTCACGCCCGTGCCCGGGGCGATGGCGCAGGCGGCCGCGGTGGGCGGCGGGAGCTTCTCCCTCGCCGACGTGCGCGGCCTCGGGCGCCTCGTGGGAAGCGAGCTCCTCGCCCTGGGCATCAACTGGAATCTCGCCCCCGTCGCGGACGTGAACGTGAATCCATCGAATCCGGTCATCGGCGTCCGGAGTTACGGGGAGGATCCCCGCAAGGTGGCCGATCTCGCCGCGGCCTTCGCGGCGGGGCTCGGCGACGCGGGCGTCCTCGCGGCCGCCAAGCATTTCCCCGGGCACGGCGACACCGCCGTTGATTCCCATCTCGGCATGCCCCTGGTGCCCCACGACATGCGGCGCCTCGAGGCGGTGGAACTTCCGCCGTTCCGCCGCCTCATTGCGGAGGGCGTCGCCGCGGTGATGACGTCGCACGTGCGTTTCCCCGCCGTGGAGCCCGACGAGCTTCCCGCCACCCTGTCCCGCCGCGTGATCCAGGGGCTCCTGCGGGAACGGCTGGGCTTCAAGGGGCTCGTGTGCACGGACTGTATGGAGATGAAGGCGGTCTCCGGCCTCATGCCCGAAGCCGCGGTTCAGGCCGTCAAGGCCGGAGTCGACCTCATCGACATCAGCCATACCCTGGAGCTCCAGCGCGCCTCCGCGCGGGCCATCCTTGAGGCCGTGCTCTCCGGCGAAATCCCCGAGTCCCGCATCGACGAATCCTGGGCGCGGATAGCCGCCGCCAAGGCCCGCCTCAAGGCGCCGCCGGCGAGCTGGGAGGAGTCCGAATCCCTCCTCGCGACCGCCGCCTCCCTCGATTTCTCGCGGCGCCTGTCCCGCGCCTCAATATCGCTCATCGCGCCGGGTGAGGGCTTTCCCCTCGCGCCCGGCTCCCTCTACGTCGATGTCGAGCCCGCCAACCTCACCGGCGCCGAGGACGGTTCCGGCGGGCGCGGCGCCGTCGCCGATTCGCTGCGCGCGTTGTCCGGAACGGGCGGCGCGCCCGAGGTCGGCGTCCTGTCCCTCCCTCTCGACCCGGAACCCGCCGCGGTGGCGGCCGTCCTGGCGGAAGCCGCGGGACGCGACGTCGCGGTGGGGACCTACGACGCCTTCCGGCATCCCGGCCAGGCCGAGCTCGTGCGCGCCCTCGCCGCGGCGGCGGAGCGCGGCGGGAAACGCTTCGCCGTCATGTCGATGCGCAGTCCCTACGATCTCCGCCTCTTCCCCGAAATCGAGGCCCGGGGCGCGGCCATCTCCTGCGCCTACGAGTACACGCCGCTCTCCGCGCGGAGCGCGGCGGAGTTCATGCTCGGGCTCGCGCCCGCGGCGGGCCGCTGTCCCGTTTCGGCCTCGGCCCGGGACCACGCATAGTTCTTTGCGGCCGGGCCTCGCCCGGTCGATCGCATAGGAGGTATGTAATGCGGAAACAGCTTTTCCTCGCGGCCGCGCTCTTCTTCGCGCTCGCCGTCGGACTCGAAGCCCAGGCACCCAAGCGCGGCGGCATGCTCCGGATGACTCCCGCCAAGCAGGGCGTGCTCATCAGGAACTTCAACCCCTTCAGCCCCGCGGCCCTCGAGTCCACGGTCGGCTGCGTCTACGAGACCCTGATCTACTTCAACAACGCCAACGGCAGCGCCAATCCTTGGCTCGCCGAGAAGTGGCAATGGTCCAAGGACCTCAAGGAGATCACCTTCACGCTCCGCAAGGGCGTCAAGTTCAACGACGGCACGCCCATGACCGCGGACGACGTCCTCTTCAGCGCCCTCCTCGGCAAGACGAACAAGGCGCTCGACAACTCGACGCTCTGGTCCGAGGGCCTGCAGGACGTGGTCGCCTCCGGCGACGCGGTGACCTTCAAGTTCAAGGACGTCAACGTGACGACCCTCGAGAAGTTCGGCTCCCTCGTCATCCTGCCCAAGGCGATCTGGTCCAAGGTCGCGGACCCGGTCAACTGGACCGGCAACGACAACCCGGTGGGCACCGGCCCCTTCAAGCTCGATCCCTCCTCCTTCAACGAGCAGTCCTACCGCCTCGTGCGCAACCCCGACTACTGGCAGATGGGCAAGGACGGCAAGCCCCTTCCGTACCTCGACGGCATCCAGTACGTCAGCACCACGAACGAGCAGATCGGCTTCAAGCTCATGGCCGGCGAGTATGACTGGGCGGCCTTCGCCCTCCCGAACGTCGAGGACTACGTCAAGGCCGATCCGGAGAACAACAAATTCTGGTTCCCCGAGGGCAACCTCGTCTTCCTGTACATGAACAACCTCCGCGCGCCCTTCGACAACGTCAACGTGCGCAAGGCCTTCGCCATGGCCATCAACCAGCGCGACATCACCCGCAAGATGAGCCCCAGCCCCGTGCCGGCGAGCATGAGCGCGGTCAAGCGCGGCTTCTCCGAGATCGCCAAGGCCGGCATGGCCAAGTACAACATCAAGCCCGACGCCGCCGCGGCGCGCAAGCTCCTCGAGGCCGAAGGCTACAAGACGAACGCGAAGGGCATCTACGAGAAGGGCGGCAAGGAGCTCTCCTTCAAGCTCTACGTGCCCACAGGCTGGACCGACTGGATCAGCGCGGCGGAGATCATCGTCGGCATGCTCAAGGAGATCGGCGTCGAGGCCGTCCTCGTGCAGGCCACTTGGCCCGATCCCTACGCGACCGCCCTCGAGAAGGGCGATTGGGAGCTCGGCTTCAACTTCACCAACTCCGGCTCGAACCCCCAGTACCAGTTCAACCGCTGGCTGCACTCCAACAAGTTCGCGCCCCTGGGCGAGAAGGCCGTCAACTCCGCCAACATGCGCTACAAGAACGAGGCCATCGACAAGGCCCTCGACGCCTACCGCGCCGAGCCCGATCCCGCCAAGCAGGCCGCCTACATGTCGATCGTCGTCGAGCAGTTCATGAAGGACGTGCCCTGCGTCCCGCTCTTCTTCAACCCGACCTGGTTCGAGTACAGCACCAAGAACCTCGTGGGCTGGCCGAGCGCCGACGACCCCTACGCCTGGCCGAACGTCAACGGCATGCAGAAGACCCCGATCCTGCTCAGGCTGCAGAAGAAGTAAAGGTTTCGCGCAAGGCGGCCGCCCCGTCCCGGGGCGGCCGGTCCCCCGGAAAACGAGGGATTCGGCGCGGAGGCGCGGGGAAGAGGCGCGGATCACGGAGGAAGACGGGGGGATGCGAAGGCCGGATGAAAAGCGTGAAGAGATTCGTGAAGGGATGTGCGACCGAGGCGTTCCGGAATCTTCTTCGCTTCGTCCTCTTCTTTCCATTTTCCTCCTGGTCCTTCCCTCGGGATTCCTCCTTCCCCGCGTCTTCGCAGGATCTTCGGCTCCGTGTCTCCGTGGTGAACAACTTGAAGGCCTCCAGGTCCCAATCGGGCGCCGGTAGGCGAGGAAAGCGTCAGTGAAGTACTTCCTGAGAAAACTGGGCATGCTCGCGTTCACGCTGTTCGTGTCCATCTCGATCAACTTTTTCATACCGAGGCTCATGCCGGGCGATCCGGCGCGGGCCCTGCTCGACAAGATGGAGGGGCTCCCTCCCGAGCAGATCGAGTCGGTCCGCGCGGCCTTCGGGCTGGACACGGGCGACAGTCTCCTCGTCCAGTACGGCAAGTACCTCGGCAACACCCTGCGCGGCGACCTCGGGGTCTCCTTTTCGCGCTTTCCCATGCCGGTGACGCAGGTGCTCAGGATCGCAATCCCCTGGACGATCGGCCTCCTTGCCCTCTGCATGGTCATCAGCTTCGCGCTCGGAACCGCCATCGGCATCGCGGCGGCCTGGAAGCGGGAGACCCGGCTGGCCTCCTTCTCCGTGGGGTTCTTCTCCTTCATTCGCAGCTTTCCCTATTTTTGGCTCGGGCTCATCTTCATCTACTTCTTCGCCTTCAAGCTCCGGCTCTTCCCGATCGGCGGCGCCTACGCGGTGACCGAGACCCGCGGCTCCGCGGCCTGGTGGCTCTCGGTCCTGCGCCACGGGACCCTGCCCGCCCTCACCATCTGCGTGAGCTCGATCGGCGGCTGGATGCTCATGATGCGGAACAACATGATCAACGTCCTCGCCGAGGACTACATCACGGTTGCCCTCGCCAAAGGCCTGCCCCTGCGCCGCGTCAAGGCCCTCTACGCGGCGAAGAACGCCATCCTCCCCTCGGTGACGGGCTTCGCCATGTCCCTCGGCTTCGTGGTCGGCGGCGGCCTGCTCACCGAGATGGTCTTCTCCTACCCGGGCGTCGGATACATGCTCTACCAGGCGGTCAACGCCAAGGATTATCCCCTCATGCAGGCCATATTCCTCTTCATCGCGGCGGCGGTCCTCGTCGCCAACTTCATCGCGGACATCGCGGTCATGATCCTCGATCCGAGGGTGAGGGACGGCGCGGCATGATCAAGGACTTTTTCCTCACCCTGGTCCGGAACCGCAAGTCCCTCGCCGGACTCTGCATCCTCGCCTTCTTCGTCTTCGTCGCGGCCTTCGCGCCCCTTCTCGCGCCGCATCCCGCAAAGGCCGACCGCGTCGTGACGACCAGGCTCGTCAAGGCCGAGACCGGCGATCCGGAAACGGTCGCCGAGGGCGAGGCGAGCGACGTGCGCGAAGTGGAGACCTACCGCGTCACCACGGTGCGCGAGTACGAGAAGACGACCGACTACTTCCCCCTCAAGGCCAAGCCCGGGAAGGGCCATCCCCTGGGCACGAACCACGCGGGCCAGGACCTTTTCAGCCAGCTCGTCTGGGGCACGCGCGTCTCGGTGTCCGTGGGACTCGCGACGGGCCTCTTCGTCACCCTCCTCTCGCTCACACTGGCCCTCGTCGCGGGCTACGCGGGAGGGATCCTGGACGACGTCATCTCTTTCTTCACGAACGTCTTCCTCGTCATTCCGGGCCTGCCCCTCATCATCGTCATCGCGGCCTACGTCGCGATGAAAGGCGTCCTCCCCATCGTCCTCATCCTGGGGCTCACCGGCTGGCCCTACCCGACGCGCCTCCTCCGCGCACAGGTGCTTACCCTCAAAAACCGCGACTTCGTGCGCGTTTCGCGCTCCCTCGGCGAGCGTCCCTCCTTCGTGATCTTTCGGGAGATCCTGCCCAACATGATCTCCATCGTCATGGCCGAGTTCTTCGCCTCGAGCATGGCCGCCATCATGGGCGAGGCCTCGCTCGAGTTCATCGGCCTCGGGAACGTCACCGTCGTCAGCTGGGGCACCATCCTCTACTGGGCCCAGGCCAACGGCGCCCTCCTGTCCGGAGCCTGGTGGTGGTTCCTGCCGCCGGGTCTCTGCATCGCCCTCCTCGGGACCGCCTTCGTCCTCGTCAACTTCGGCATCGACGAGATTTCCAACCCGCGCCTGCGGAAGAGGTAGCCATGGGAAGCGTACCCACCCTCGAGCTCCGCGACCTTCGCGCGGGCTACTCCACCAAGAAGGGCTTCGTCCGCGCCGTCGACGGCGTGTCGTTCCGCCTGGAGCGCGGCGAGTTTCTCGGCATAGCCGGGGAATCCGGCTGCGGAAAGTCCACCCTCGCCTATGCGGTCATGCGCCTCCTCCGGGACAACGCCCGCATCGAGTCGGGGCAGGTCCTGTTCAACGGGACGGACATCGCGGCGATGCCGGAGGCCGGGGTCAACGCCCTGCGCTGGACCGGCATGGCCATGGTCTTCCAGTCCGCGATGAGCGCCCTCAACCCCGTGCTCTCCGTCGGCGAGCAGCTCACGGACGCCGTGCTGGCGCACCGGAACGCGACCAAGGCCGAGGCGGAGGCGATGGCCGTGGAGATGCTGCGCCTCGTCGACATCAACCCGGACCGCCTGCGCGGCTACCCGCACCAGCTCTCCGGCGGCATGAAGCAGCGCGTGATGATCGCGATGGCCCTCATCCTCAAGCCAGACCTCCTCATCATGGACGAACCCACCACCGCCCTCGACGTCGTGGTCCAGCGCTCCATCATCGAGAAGATCGACGAGCTGCGCCGCGCCCTCGGCTTTTCGGTCGTGTTCATCACCCACGACCTTTCCCTCCTCGTCGAGATATCGGATTCCCTCGCGATCATGTACGCCGGCAAGATCTGCGAATACGGCCGCTCGCGCGCCCTCTTCGACGAACCCCTGCACCCCTACACCGAAGGCCTCATGGGCTCCTTCCCGACCCTGACCGGCCCCGTAGTCCGCATGGGCGGGATCGAGGGGCGGGCGCCCGACCTGCTCTCGCCGCCGCCGGGCTGCCGCTTCGCGCCGCGCTGCGCCCGGGCCTTCGAGGGCTGCGGCCGCGAAGACCCCGCGTTGCGCGACATCGGCGGCGGCAGGCTCTGCGCCTGCAGGCTCCGCGAGCCCGGCCGCGAAGGAGGAAGGCGATGAGCGAAACCATTCTCGAACTCAGGGGCGTGTCGAAGCGCTTCCCCCTCCGCGGCTTCGCCTCCTTCGGCAAGGCCGTCCACGCCATGGACGACGTGGGCTTCTCGCTGGCCCGCGGCGAGTCCCTGGCCCTCGTCGGCGAGTCGGGCTCGGGGAAGACCACCACCGCGAGCGTCATCGCCGGCCTTCACGAGCCGACCTCCGGGACGATACTCCTGGGCGGGGTTCCCGCGCGCCCCCCCCGAAGCCGCGCCGAGTCCCTGGCCCGCAAGAAAAAGGTCCAGATGATCTTCCAGGACCCCTTCGGCAGCCTCAATCCCACGCACACCATCCGGAGCATACTGGAGAGGCCATTCCTGATCCACGGCCTCGCCCGCCGCGGGCCGGAGCTGGAGCGCGAGCTGGAGGCCTGCCTTGAGCAGGTGGGGCTCTCGCCCGCCGCGGAGTACCTGCGCCGATTCCCCCACGAACTTTCCGGCGGCCAGCGCCAGCGCGTGAACATCGCGCGCACCTTCGCCGCCGAGCCGGAAATCGTCCTCGCGGACGAGCCGACGAGCATGCTCGACGTCTCCATCAGGATGGGCGTCATGAACATGATGCTGGACCTCAAGGAGGCTCGCGGCGTCTCGTACCTCTACATCACCCACGACCTCGCGGGCGCGCGGTACATGTGTTCGAGGCTCGCGGTGATGTACGCCGGCATGATCATGGAGATCGGCCCGACAGAGGAGGTCATCTCGAAGGCCAGCCACCCCTACGTGCGCCTCCTCAAGGCGGCCTCGCCCGCCCCCGAGGCCGGCGCGGCGCGGGAAAAGATCGGTTCGAGCGGAGAGATCCCCTCGCTCATCGACCCGCCCGCGGGCTGCCGCTTCCATACCCGCTGCCCCTACGCGAAGAGCGAGTGCTCGGCGTCCGTGCCCGCTCTCCGCGACCTCGGCGGCGGCCACCTCGTTCGCTGCATTCTCTACTGACGCGGCTTGAGGGGGGGGGGCGAGGGG
>DAINBW010000071.1:0-9256 GCA_036732745.1 Spirochaetales bacterium
AAGCCCCAGGCCCAGCCGAAGCCCGCGGAGAAGCCCGGCGCGGAGACCCCGGCGGCCGAGAAACCCGCCGCGGCCAAGCCCCTTCCCGCCAAGCCCGCCGCGGCCAAGTCACGCAACGCCGTCCTCTATTTCGTCCGCATCGACGACGACGGGGTCATCGTCCGGCAGGAGGTGAAGCGCCAAATCCCCGCCACGGATTCGCCGCTGCTCGATTCCTTCGCCGCGCTGCTCAAGGGTCCCTCCGAAGAGGAGCTTCGCCGGAACCTCATAAGCCTCGTACCCCAGGGCACCGTCCTGCTTTCCGCGCAGGTCCGCGGCTCGACCGCCTTCCTCAATTTCAACGAAGCCTTCATGTACAATCGCTACGGCATCGAGGGCTACGCCGGCCAGCTCAAGCAGATCGTCTACACGGCCACCTCCTTCCCGACGGTCCAGGACGTGCAGATCCTCATCGAGGGCGAACGGCACGACTACCTCGGCGGCGAAGGCGTCTACATCGGCCGGCCCTTGTCGCGGAACAGCTTCTGATCGTGGGTCCCTTGGCTCGGATCGACCCTCGTGGCCTACTAGTTTATTGTTTCATTATCCGAACCGTATGTTTTGAAATCAGGACTCTCTTTACGATCTGATATTTCTGTTGTAGAATCCATAGCACAGCGCATAGCTACGCTAAGGAGGCAGACTCTGGAAACGACCCGTCTTCACGACTGGCATATCGCCGCGGGAGCCAAGATGGCGCCCTTCGCCGGCTACGACATGCCTATTTCCTACCCCACGGGCGCGGTCGAGGAGCACCTCATCACCCGCCGTTCCGTCGGCCTCTTCGACATCGACCACATGGGCCAGCTCATCGTCTCCGGTCCCGGCGCGGACGAGTTCGTCTCCGCGACCGTCTCCGCGACCGTCCTCGACATGAAGGACTGGGACGCCCGCTATTCCCTCCTCCTCGACGAGAAGGGCCTCGTCCTCGACGACCTCTTCATCTACAAGCTTCCCGGCCGCTGGTGGATCGTCGTCAACGCCTCCAACCGCGCCGCCGACCTCGCCTGGTTCGAAGCCAAGGCCAAGGCCTTCGCCAAGAGCGTCAAGGTCGAGGACAGCTCCGAGGCGACCTACATGATCGCCATCCAGGGACCCCGCGCGATCGAGCTCATGGACCTCGTCTCCGACAAGAAGGTCTCCGACTTCCCCCGCTTCACCTCCGGCGAGCTCAAGATCGACGGCATCCCCGTCCTCTTCGGCCGCACCGGCTACACGGGCGAGGACGGCGGCGAGCTCTTCTTCCCCGCCGAGAGCGCGGTCAAGCTCTGGGAGCTTCTCATCGCCCGCGGCGAAAAGGCCGGCATCGAGACGAAGGCCATCGGCCTCGCCGCCCGCGACTCCCTGCGCTTCGAGGCGGGCATGCCCCTCCACGGCCACGAGATCAGCCCCTCCATCAATCCGATCGAGGCGGGCTTCAAGTGGGCCTGCGGCCTCGAGAAGGACTTCGTCGGCAAGGCCGCCGTCGAGGCCGTCATCGCCGCCGGTCCCGCGCGCAAGCTCGTCGGCCTCGAGGTGACGGGCGGCGTCCCGCGCGAGGGCTACGAGGTCCTGGCCGCGGATTCGGGAGAGCGGATCGGCGCCTGCGTCGCCGGCATGTTCTGCCCGACGGCCAAGAAGTACGCGGCCAACGCCTTCGTCCTCCCCGCCTACGCGAAGGTCGGCACGAAGGTCCAGATCGTCATCCACGGCAAGCCCAAGGAGGCCGTCGTGGTCAAGCGCCCCCTCTACGTTCCCGCCTACCGCAGGTAGGGCCCATACCCGACATGGAGCGCCGGCCTTCATCCGGCGCGCACAAAGGAGTCACGCATGAACATCGATACGAACGCCCGCTACCGCGCTTCCCACGAATACGCCCGCAAGGACGGCGCCGAGATCGTCACCGGCATCTCCGACCACGCCCAGTCATCCCTCGGCGACATCGTCTTCGTCGAACTCCCCGAGGTCGGCAAGACCCTGAAGCAGGGCGAGGCCTTCGGCGTCGTCGAGTCCGTCAAGGCGGCGAGCGACCTGTACATGCCGATGTCCGGCAAGATCGTCGCCGTCAACGAGGACCTCCAGGGCGACCCCGCCCTCGTCAACAAGGACTGCTACGGCAAGGGCTGGATGATCAAGTTCGCCCCCACCGATCCTTCCGAGTGGAACGGCCTCATGGACGCGGCCGCCTACGGGAAGGAAGCGGGTAAGGAGTAAGCCGTGCCCTTCGTCGCCAATTCCGACGCCGACCGCGCCGCGATGCTCGCGGCCATCGGCGCCAAGAGCGTCGAGGAGCTCTTCGCGGACATCCCCGCGGCGCGCCGCTTCCCGAAGCTCGACCTGCCCGAGCCCCTCTCCGAGCTCGAGGTCCTGCGCGAGATCGAGTCGATGGCGTCGCGCAACGTCACCGCCTCCACCTGCGCCTGGTTCCTCGGCGCCGGCGCCTACAACCACTTCATCCCCGCGGTGGTGCCGGCCATCGCGTCCCGCGGCGAGTTCCTCACCGCCTACACGCCCTACCAGCCCGAGGTCTCCCAGGGCACCCTGCAGGCCATCTTCGAGTACCAGAGCATGGCCGCCGGACTCCTGGGCATGGAGGTCGTCAACGCCTCGCACTACGACGGCGCGACCGCGTTGGCCGAGGCCGTCCTCATGGCCTACCACAACGCCCCGGGCCGCGACCGGGTCTTCCTGCCCGCCGCCCTCCACCCCGAGTACAAGGACGTCGTCCGCACCTACCTCGAAGCCTTCCCCGTGAGGATCGAGGAGTACCGCGGCGACCCCGCCGCCGCCGCGCTCGACGACAAGACCTTCGCCCTCGTGGCGGCCTACCCCGAGTTCGAAGGCGAGCTCCGCGACCTCCGGCCGGCCGCGGGGAAGGCCCACGACGCCGGCGCCCTCTTCATCGTCCAGGCCGACCCGGTCATGTGCGGGCTCCTGAAGAGCCCGGGCGAGCTCGGCGCGGACATCGTCGTCGCCGAGGGCCAGAGCCTCGGCAACTCGATGAACTACGGCGGCCCCTTCCTCGGCATGATGGGCGCCACCGCCAAGCTGGTGCGCAAGATGCCCGGCCGCATCGTCGGCGAGGCCAAGGACCACGAGGGCCGCAAGGGCTTCGTCCTCACGCTCTCCGCCCGCGAACAGCACATCCGCCGCGAGAAGGCCGTGTCGAACATCTGCTCGAACCAGGGCCTCGTGATGCTCCAGACCTGCGTCTACCTCGCCGCGATGGGCAAGGGCGGCCTCAAGACCGTGGCCAGGCTCTCCTACGACAAGGCGCATTACGCGGCCGAACTCATCGGGAAGATCCCCGGCTTCCGCGTGGAGAACAATTCCTTCTTCAAGGAATTCCTCGTGTCTACGCCGGTCCCCGCGGAGGAGATCGCCGAAAAGCTCTCCCGCCGCTGCGTCGTCCCCGGCCTGCCGCTCTCGCGCTACTATCCCGAGCGGAAGAACGAGCTCCTCGTCGCGGTCACGGAGACCTGCACGAAGGCCCAGATCGAGCTCCTCGCCCAGTCCCTCAAGGAGGCCGCGAAATGAACCTGAGGCCCGAGCCCCTCGTCTTCGAGCTCTCCTCCCCCGGACGGACCGCCGTCTCCCTCCCGAAGGGCGACACGCCCTCCTACGAGCTCCCCGCCGGCCTCGTCCGCGAGGACTCGAAGCTCCCCGAGCTCGACGAGCTCACCGTGGTGCGGCACTTCACCCGCCTCTCGCAGAAGAACTTCTCCATCGACACGCACTTCTACCCGCTCGGGTCCTGCACGATGAAGTACAACCCGAAGGCCAACGAGGTCGCGGCCGGCCTGCCCGGCTGGCGGAACACCCACCCCCTCGTCGGCGAGGAGTTCAGCCAGGGCGCGATCGAGCTCATCCACAAGCTCCAGGTCATGCTCGGCGAGATCGGCGGCTTCGAGGCGGTGAGCCTCCAGCCCGCGGCGGGCGCGCACGGCGAGCTCGCCGGCGTCTTCATGATCCGCGCCTACCACCTTTCGCGCGGCGACTCGAAGCGCGTGAAGATCCTCATCCCCGACTCCGCGCACGGCACGAACCCCGCTTCCTGCACGATGGCCGGCCTCGAGACGGTGACCATCCCCTCCAACGCGGAGGGCGGCGTCGACATGGAGGCCCTCAAGGCCGCGCTGGACGACACGGTCGCCGGCATCATGATCACGAACCCGAACACCCTCGGCCTCTTCGAGCGGAACATCGAGGAGATCGCGCGGCTGACGCACGAGGCCGGCGGCCTCGTCTACGGCGACGGCGCCAACATGAACGCCCTCACCGGCGTCTTCAAGCCGGGCGAGGCGGGCATCGACGTCATGCACTTCAACCTGCACAAGACCTTCTCGACGCCCCACGGCGGCGGCGGTCCCGGCTCCGGCATGGTCGGCGCGGGCAAGACCCTCGCGCCCTTCCTCCCCGGCCCGGTCGCGGCGATGGAGGGCGGCAAGTACGTCCTCCGCGATCCCGCGAAGACGGTGGGCAAGATGAAGGCCTTCTACGGCAACTTCGGCGTCCTCGTCCGCGCCTACGCCTACATCCGGATGCTGGGCGCCGCGGGCATGCGCCGCGTGGCGGAGAACGCCGTCCTCAACGCGAACTACCTCAAGTCCCTCGTCGAGAAGGACTACCCGGTGAAGTACCCGCGCCGCTGCATGCACGAGTTCGTCGCGATGGGCGACATCGCGCCCGGGATCCACACGCTGGACATCGCGAAGCGCCTCATCGACTACGGCTTCCACCCGCCGACCATCTACTTCCCCCTCATCGTGCCCGAGGCCCTCATGGTCGAGCCGACGGAGACCGAGGACAAGGAAGCCCTGGAGGAATTCGCCGCGGTGATGCGCAAGATCGCGGAGGAGGCGAGGACGAAGCCCGAGCTCCTCCACGCCGCCCCGACGACGACGCCCATCGGGCGCCTCGACGAGGTCGCGGCCGCGCGCTGCCCGGTCCTCTGTTACCGGGGCTGACGGCGCCCCGTCCCGGTTCCGGGACCAGCCTGTCCCTGCTATCCGCACCGCCGAGTTTCGGCGGTGCTTTTTTGTATGGTGAGCGTCGGTTCGCCGTCGCAAGCTAGACAAGAGGGTAAAACTTCTATATAGTGTAAAAGTCAAAAAAGTCCAAACCCACTCCGCATACCCGCCGCCTGAAAAGTCCCTCGCCGAGGGGCCGATCCCGGCGCACTCTCACCTTCAGGGCCAAAAGGAGCCATCGAATGAAGTTACGTTTGGGCTTGCGCGCCAAGCTGATCGTCCCCCTCGTGGCCATCATCGTCCTCGGCGGCGCGAGCGTCATCTTCGGGATCACGAGCGCGTCGCGGTCCACCGCCCTCGGGATCATCGACCGCTATACCGAGGAGACGGCCAAGCGGGTTTCGCTCGCCGTCCTCGCTCCGCTGAACCGCGCGATGGGCGCCGCCGAGGATCTCGCCGACAGCCTGGCCGCCTTCGGCGCCCCGGCCGCGGCGGACGCCGACGCGGCCCGCATCGTCGGAATGTTGCGACTCCTCCTCGAACGCAATCCCGGATATGACGCCGTCTCGGCGATTTACGAGCCCGGCCGTTTCGCCGGCCGGAGCGGCGAGGGCTTCCGGCTCGCCTACGACGAAAACGGACGCTTCATGCCGTATTGGTTCCGGGAAGGCGCCGATATCGGGCTTTCGCCGGATACCGACGCCGCGCTTCCCGGCGAAGCGGGCGACTACTACCGCAAGCCCCTCGAGTCGGGCACCCTCCACCTATCGGCACCGGAGAGCTACGAGATCAACGGAAAGACCCTGCGCCTCGTCACGGTTTCCGCGCCCATCGTCGTCGAAGGACGCGCGGTCGGCGTGGCCTGCGTCGACCTCACCCTCTCGTCGATCGACGCCGCCTTCGAGCGGCTCGAACTCGACGAGGGCATCGGCGCGGCGCTGCTCCATTCGGACGGCGAGATCCTGGCCGACCGGGGCGTGGGTTTCGGCGCGGGACGCCTGGAGGACGCCCTCGGCGGGGAGCGCGCCGCCGCCCTCCTCGGGGCGACGTCGCGGGGCGAGACCCTCACCGCGACGGCTCCCCTCTTCGGGAGCGGCGAGCCGGGCGTGTACTCCTACCTGCCCGTCAAGCTCCTCGAGGGCTCGCCCGCCTATGTCCTCTGCGTCTCCCGCCCGATCGCGCCCCTCGTGGCGCCGATCGACCGCCTCGCGGTCCTGGCGGTCGCCCTCGCCGCCGGCACCATCCTCGCCTTCGGCGCGGCGGCCTTCCTCATCGCGGGCGCCATCCTGAAGCCGCTCACCAAGGCCGCCGCCCGCTTCCGCGAGCTCGCCGAGGGCGGGGCGGACCTCTCCGCGAGGATGGAAGCGATGCGCGACGACGAGGTGGGCGACCTCATCCGCGACTTCAACGGCTTCGTCGGCAAGCTCCGCTCCGTCGTTTCTAGCCTCAAGGCGGCCCAGGCGGGGCTCGTCCGCATCGGCGGCGAGCTCGGCGACAGCGCCGCGGAAACGGCCGGCGCGATCGCGCGCATCAACGGGAGCCTGGAAGGAGTGCGCGCGCGGACCGAGGGCCAGACCCGGAGCGTTTCGGAGGCTTCGAGCGCCGTGGCCCAGATCGCGAGGAACATCGAGGCGCTGGAGGTCCTCATCGGCGAGCAGGCCGCCAGCGTCACCGAGGCCTCCGCGTCCATTGAGGAGATGGTCGGCAACATCGGCGCGGTCGGCGGCTCCATGGAGCGGATGTCGGAGAGCTTCGGCGGTCTCCTCGACGCCTCCGCGGAAGGCCGGGCCAGGCAGGCCGCCGCCGGCGAGCGCATCGCCGAGATCGCGGAGCTGTCGCTTTCTCTTCTCGAGGCGAACGAGGTGATCGAAGGCATCGCGGGCCAGACCAACCTCCTCGCCATGAACGCCGCGATCGAGGCCGCCCACGCCGGTTCCGCCGGCAAGGGCTTTTCCGTGGTGGCGGACGAGATCCGGCGGCTGGCGGAGACCGCGGCGGACCGGTCCCGGGACATCGGCGCCGAGCTCGCCCGCGTCCAGGCCGCGATCCGCGAGGTCGTGGAGGCCTCGCGCGCCTCCGAGTCCGCCTTCGCCGCCGTCGCGGACCGGATCGGGGCCACCCACGCCGTCGTCCGGGAAGTGGGCCTCGCCATGGCGGAACAGCGGGAAGGCTCGCGCCGGATCCTCGACGTCCTGCGCGCGATGAACGACATCAGTTCCCGGGTCCGGACCGGCTCCCTCGAGATGAGCGCGGGGAACCTGGCCATCCTCGACGAGATGGGAAGGCTCGCGGAGATCGCCGTGGACATCGAGCGGAGCGTCGGGGAGATCGCCGCCGATTCCCGCGGGATCGAGGAGGGCGCGAGGCGCGTGGCCGCGACGACCGCGGACACGCGGTCGACCATCGCCGCGATGGACGAGGCCATCGGCCGCTTCCGGGTCTAGGCCTCCGTGGCGATGACCGCCACCATCCTGAGGTCTTCGGGGCCGAGACTCGCGATGCCGTGGGCGGCGCCGCCGCCGGTGACGACGACGTCGCCGGGGCCGACCTCCTCCGGGCGGCCGTCGTCGTTGACGCTTCCGCGACCCGACAGGATCAGGAACCATTCGGTCTCGCCCTCGTGGACGTGGTTGCCGATGCTCGCTCCGGCGGGGATCGTGATCTCGCCGAGGAGCCGGACGTGGGAGGCCAGGGCCGCGGGCGGGAGGTACGCGACGCGCGTCTCTCCCTCGCCGCCGCGCATCCGGATGCGCGTTTCGCGGACGCGCTCTTCGTCGCGCAGTATCATGGAGACTCCTTCGCGGCCGGTCCCGCGGGATCGGCCGCGGGGGGCATGATACCACGCCCCCGACGGCCAAATAAACAAGGGTCAGACAAACAAGGGCCAAACAAACAAGGAAGGCCGCCGGTCGCCCGGCGGCCTTCCCGCGTCACGGGGGGCCTTGGCCCCTCAGGCGGCAGCCCGCGCCCGGTCGGCCTTGGCGTCGGCCTTCCAGTAGCGCTTGTAGGCGATGAGGCCCATGGCGACGTAGGCGAGGGTCTTGGGAATCATGAGGAGGCCGAGCATCGGCATCGCGGCCGCGAAGAGGATGACCGGCGTATAGAAGCCGTAGGAGACGATCATCGCCCAGCCGATTCCCGCCCAGGCGCGGTCGCCGTCGCGGCGGCCCTCGGCGATGAAGAGTCCGGCCATCAGGAATCCGGCGGCGGCGAGGGGCAGGTTGCGCACGAGTCCCATGACGTAGGGCGGGACCGCCAGTTCCCAGCCGTTGCCGGGCAGGGCCATGAGGATGAGGCGGAGGGCGAGGAGGATTTCCATGGTCCAGAAGGCCGCGTCGAGCCGCCTCCCGGCGCGGAGGGCGCGGGCCTCGGCGAAGACCATGTAGAAGATCGTCATCGTATAGGCCGTCGCCAGCATGCCGAGGCCGAGCAACGAGGAAGGCACGCCGCCGACGGTGACCATGGCCGCGGCGGGCCCGAAGAGGGCCGTCACGACGCGCGCGCCGACATGGAAGGTGTCGCCGACCGCGAGGAGGACGAAGGCCAGAAGAAAACGGCCGGCGAGGGTCGCCTCCGCGGGCGCGACGCGCGAGCGGTTCTTCGCCATTAGCGCGATGAGCGTCCAAAGCGTGATAAGATAGGCGACATTGAAGATGGTTTCCATGATGGATGCCGGTAGTGAAGACATGGCAAGGCTCCTTTGTATGCACTAAGTAGTGCTAGAATGCATCGACAAGTGCAATATAATGAGGCGGCGCCCTAAAGGTCAAGTAGGGGGGAATGATGGAAGGCGAGGAAGGTCGGACCGCCCGCAAAAAGCGCGAGGCGCGGGAACGCATCATCGCGGCCGCCGCCGAGCTGTTCATGGAAAAAGGCGCGCGCGCCGTGTCCATGGACGAGGTCGCCCAGGCCGCCGACGTGGCGCGGCGGACCCTTTTCAACTACTTCGAGAGCAAGGAAGAGCTCCTGGTCGCGACGGCCGGGCCGGTCCTCGAGGCGGCCATCGAGCTCGCCGAAGCCGCGGCCGCAAATCCGGCGCCGAGCTTTGAAGAGGTGATCGCGCTCTGCCTTTCCCTTTGGCGGAGTTGCGGACGCCGCCTCCGCCTCCTCTACGCGGTCGAACTCGAGGAGTCCCCGGGACTCGCCGAGCTCCACGCCCGCTTCCTGGAAATCCTGCGACGGCTCATCGGCAAGGCCGCCTCGGGCGATCCCGCCTACGCCTCGAGCGCGCGGCTCGTCGGGAAGCTGGTGTACCGATCCTTCGTGCC
>DAINBW010000072.1:0-1610 GCA_036732745.1 Spirochaetales bacterium
AGGAGAGGCTCGAGGCGGTCGACGCCTGGAACCTCGACGCCAAGCTCGACCTGGCGATGGACGCCCTCCGCTGCCCGCCCGCCGACAAGGTCGTCGACGTGCTCTCCGGCGGCGAGCGCCGCCGCGTCGCCCTCTGCCGCCTCCTCCTCCGGAAGCCCGACATCCTCCTCCTCGACGAGCCGACCAACCACCTGGACGCGGAGACGGTGGCGTGGCTGGAACACCACCTGGAGCAGTACGAGGGCACGGTCATCGCCGTCACGCACGACCGCTACTTCCTGGACAACGTCGCCGGCTGGATCCTCGAGCTCGACCGCGGCGAGGGGATCCCCTGGAAGGGCAACTACTCGAGCTGGCTCGACCAGAAGAAGAAGCAGCTCGAGATGGAGGAGAAGGGCGAGTCCGACCGCGCCAAGACCCTCGCGCGCGAGCTCGAGTGGATCGGCATGAGCCCGAAGGGCCGCCACGCCAAGTCCAAGGCCCGCATCGAGCGCTACGAGAAGCTCCTGGCGGAGGACGGCCGCGAGAAGGTGAAGGAGACGAAGATCGTCCTCCCCGCCGGTCCGCGGCTCGGCAACGTCGTCATCCAGGCGAACGGACTGGCGAAGGGCTACGACGACAAGATCCTCTACGAGAACCTCTCCTTCGAGGTCCCGCCGGGGGCCATCGTCGGCCTCATCGGCCCGAACGGCGCCGGCAAGACCACCCTCCTCAAGATGATCACCGGGCAGGAGAAGCCCGACGCGGGCAGCATCAAGCTCGGCGACACGGTGAAGCTCGCCTACGCGGACCAGAGCCGCGCCAACCTCGACGCGGACAAGACCGTCTGGGAGCAGCTCTCCGGCGGCCTCGACATCGTCAAGCTCGGCAAGCGCGAGGTGAACAGCCGCGCCTTCTGCTCCTGGTTCAACTTCTCCGGCACCGACCAGCAGAAGAAGGTCGGCGTGCTGTCGGGCGGCGAGCGGAACCGGCTCAACATGGCGATGATGGTGCAGGACTGCGCCAACGTCCTCCTCCTCGACGAGCCGACGAACGACCTCGACGTCAACACGATGCGCGCCCTCGAGGAGGCGCTCGACGACTTCGCCGGCGCCGCCCTCGTGGTCAGCCACGACCGCTGGTTCCTGGACCGCGTCTGCACGCACATCCTCGCCTTCGAGGGCAACTCCGAGGCGATCTGGTACGACGGCAACTTCACGGAATTCATGGAGTGGCGCCGCGAGCAGCTCGGCGCCGAGGCGGACCGGCCGCACCGGATCGTCTACCGGAAGCTCGAAAGGTAAGCCCGGATTTCTCACCAGCCGCGCAAGGAGCCTTTTGTTTTCTTGCCAGCCTGAGCACTTGCGCGGCTGCCAGCAAAATCGGGCCGCTCTCGGCGTCACTCGTCATCTCCGGTACTCACATGCAAAAAAGCATGCTCCGTTCCTCGATTTCCTCGTTCCTTGATATCGGCCCGATTTTGCTTGTGAGAAATGCGGGTAAGCGACCCGCGGGAGCCTTCGCGGAAGGCCTTGCCCGGGCGCAATGGGACGGGGCCCGTCCGCCACCTCGGCGGAACGGGCCCCGTTCGTTTTTTGCAAGGGGCGATCAGTCTTCGGGAGCGCCTTCGC
>DAINBW010000072.1:1710-9235 GCA_036732745.1 Spirochaetales bacterium
CGGCGTGGAGGTAGGCGAAGAGGCCGACGAGGTCGGCGGTGAGGCGGGCGCGGGCGGCTTCGTGGGCCTCGGCGAGCTCGTCGGGCGGCAGGTCGTCGTAGGCGCCGGCGAGGATGAGGGGCGCGACGAAGCTCATTTTCACGGCCTCGTCCTCCTCGGCCAGCCCCTGGAAGATCGGGTGGGTGCGGAGGAAGCCCTCGCACCACTGGCGGAAGGGCGTGTCGGGCTTGAGGAGGCGGAGGTAGCGCCCCATGTGGGGCCGGTAGCCGCCGTCAGCGAGGTCCTGGGCGATGTCCCAGTAGAGTTCCTCGAGGGCCGCGTCGAGGGCCTCGACGTCGAGGCCCCGGGCGGCGAGGCTCCGGCGGTCCTCGTCGGACACGGCGGCGAGGCGGAGATCCGCGTCGAAGTCCTCGTACTCGGGCGGCGCGCAGGCGAGGCCGGTCAGGAAGCCCTGCACGTAGTCGAAATTCCGTCCGTCGTCGCGGGCGCGGCGGAGCCAAGCTTCGATCTGTTCGACGGCGACTATATCAAGCATGGTTCAAGGATAGCACGGATCGGCGCGGCCCGCGAGGTCGCGGGGACGATTCACGCGCCCAGGCCCGGATCGTAGGCGCGCACCGCGTTCCGGCCGCTTCTTTTGGCCGCGTACATCGCCGCGTCGGCGCGGCGGGCAAGGGCGGCTCCGTCCTGGCCGTCGTCGGGAAAGAGCGCGAAGCCGATCGAGGAGGACAGCTCGATGGTCAGGGAGCCGATCGCGAAGGGCTGCTCGAGCGCGTCGCGGATCTTCTCGGCGACGAGATAGGCCTCGCGGCCGGAGGCCACTTCGGGGAGGAGGATGACGAACTCGTCGCCGCCGATCCGGCCCACGGTGTCGGAGGCGCGGATGCCCCGCCGCATCCGCCGGGCCGCTTCCTGGAGGAGAAGGTCGCCGACCGCGTGGCCGTGCTCGTCGTTGACGGGCTTGAAGCGGTCGAGGTCGAGGAACATGAGGGCGAGCTTGGTGCCCTCGCGCCGCGCCCGGGCCATGGCGAGGTTGAGCCGGTCGTCGAAGAGGGCGCGGTTCGGGAGGTCGGTGAGGCTGTCGTGCTGGGCCATGTGGAGGATCTTCTCCTCGGCGGCGCGGCGTTCGGTGATGTCCCGCGAGGCCCCGTAGACGAGGATGTGCCCCGTATCCGGATCCCGTTCGCAGCGCGTGGTCACCTCGGTCCAAACGGTCGTCCCGTCCTTGCGCGGCTGTTCGAGCTCGGTCAGGTAGGTCTTGCGCTCCCCCGCGAGGAACCCGGCGACGTGTTCCGCGATGAGGCGGTCGAGCAGGGCCCGCGAGTCGGGCGTGAGGCTGGCGGCCATGGGCTGGGCCGTCACCTCCTCGGGGCTGTAGCCGCGGAGCCGCTCCACGGAGGGGCTCACGTAGCGGTAGCGGCCCTCGTCGAGGTCGAGGAGCCAGATCACGTCGCTCGAATTTTCGGCGAGGAGGCGGTATTTCCTTTCGCTTTCGGCGAGGGAGGCTTCCGCGCGGGCCCGCTCGGTCACGTCGTAGACGGTGCCGATGCTCGCGAAGCCGCCTTCCGGGCGGGGTATCCGGCCGAAGGCGAATTCCACCAGCCGCGCCTGCCCGCCTTTCGTCAGGATTTCGGTCTCGTGGCGGCTCGGCGCCTCGTCGTCCCGCTGCCGGGCGGCGGCGATGGCGAGGACGGCCGCCCGCCGGGACGGGACGACGAGGTCCAGAAAGCTCATGCCGATGAGCTCCTCGAGGGGATAGCCGGTGATGGTCGCCATGGCGGGATTGGCCATCTCGAAGCGCGTTTCGCGGAGGAGGAATATGCCGGCGACGGAGGTGTCGGAGAGGGCGCGGAAGCGGGCCTCGTTGGCGGCGAGGGCGGAGCGGGTCGCCTCGTACTCCTTGAGGCTCCGCTCCAGTCGGCGGTTCGCGCGGTACACGGAGGCCGCGACCCCGCCGGCCGCGAGGACGAAGGTCGCGGCGGCGCCGAGATAGGCGAGGATCCGGCCCAGGTCGGGCGAAGGGGCCGGAGGGGCCGCCGCGGACGGGGCCGCGGCGCCGAGGGCGAGGACGGTGAGGAGGACGACGGTGGCGGCGCGCGGCGACTTCATGCTCCATCCTCGAGGCGGCGGGAATCGCGGTCGCGGTTCCGTGGGGCCGCACCTGAAGTTTCGGCCTTCCGCGCCCGCACTGTCAAACGGCGGCGGGGCCGCCCTTTCCCCGAAGGCCACAATATGCGATAGTGCGGGCGCCCCATCGGGGTTCACGTCGTACCGCCGCGGCCCTCCGCCGCGGCCCGGAATCGGAGTCGTCCATGGCCTTCGACCTGCAATCCGTCCTCTACTCGACCCCCGCGGTCATCCTCGGGCTCACGGTCCACGAGTACGCCCACGCCCGGACCGCCTGGCGCCTCGGCGATCCCACGGCGAAGGACGAGGGCCGCCTCACGCTCAATCCCGCCAAGCACATCGATCCCCTCGGCTTCCTCTTCCTCGTCGTCGCGGGTTTCGGCTGGGCCAAGCCGGTGCGCTTCTCCAGGGAGCGGCTCGCCAAGCCCCGCCGCGACGAATCCCTCATCGCCCTGGCGGGACCCCTTTCCAACCTCGTCCTCGCGGTCCTCGCCTCCGTACTCCTGCGCCTCCTGGACCTGGCCTTTCCCGCCCTCCTCGCGGCCGATGGCGGCGCCGGCCAGGTCTTCACCCGCCTCATGCTCAATCTCGTCTACATCAACTACGGCCTTTTCGTGTTCAACCTGATCCCCCTGCCTCCCCTCGACGGCTCCCACCCGCTCTTCAGCGCCTTCCCCCTCAAGCCCGAGATCGAGGCCAAGCTCTACCGCTACGGCTCCTTCGCCCTCATCGCCCTCATCCTGGTGGAGAACCGGACGGGGCTGGACCTGTTGCCGATCGGACGGATCGTCCGGTCGCTGGCGCGCTTCGTCTTCGGCCTGCTCGGCTTTTAGCCCGCGGCGCCCGCCGGGCCGGTGGCGCCCGCCGGGCCCGCGGCCCCGGGCCTTGCGGAGCGCGGGCGGCGGCGGCGATACTCGTACAGGGGGCAAGCATGGAACAGACCTTTCTTTCGGCGACGATACTCCTCATCCTCATCACGGACCCGCTCGGGAACATACCGCCCCTCCTCGGCATCCTGAAGGGCGTGGATCCCGCGCGGCGGACGAGGATCATCCTGCGCGAATGCGCGATAGCCCTCGTCGTCCTCCTCGTGTTCCTGCTGTTCGGCAGGCAGATCCTCGGCGTGCTCCATCTTTCCGAGGACACGCTCCGCATCGCGGGCGGCGTGGTGTTGTTCCTGATCGCCCTCAACATGATCTTTCCCGGGGCGGGCGCGCGCATCGTCGATCCCGGCGAGGGCGGCGAGCCCTTCATCGTGCCGATCGCCATCCCGCTCGTCTCCGGTCCCTCGGCGATGGTGACCGTGATGCTCATCGCGGGCTCGGATCCGAGCCGCATGCCCGAGTGGGTCGGCGCGGTGGTGATCACCATCGCGACAAGCGCCGTCGCTTTCCTCTTGGCCAACCGGATGCAGAAGATCCTCGGCAGCCACGTCATCGCGGCGATGGAGCGGCTCATGGGCCTCGTCCTCACCGCCATTTCCATAGACATGCTGCTCAAGGGCTTCGAGAGCTACCTCCGGGGCGTGCTCGGCTGAGCAAGGCTCAGGCGGCCGGTCCCGCAACGCCGAAGGAGAACCGAAGATGAAGCGTCTCGACCTGTTCAAGCGGATCGCGCTCGGCGCGGCCCTGGCCGCCTTCGCGGTCTTCCTGGTCGTCTATCCCTTGGTCCGGGCGGGCATGCAGAGCGCCTGGATCGAGAAGCGCCTCCACGGCGTCTCCTTCCTGGTCGAGAAGACCGGCCTCGAATCGGGCGAGGTGGACCTCCGCGCGGGGGCCGACGAGGCCTTCGCCTTCCTCGGGAAGTGCCTGGGGCGCGACCCCGCCGAACTCCTGCCGCCCGACCTCGTCGTGGTCCTGGCCTACGGCGGCTACGCCGGCGTCACCCTGTCCGACGAGTTCCTGGAGCGCTCCCTGCGCGCCAAGAACCGCGCCCTGAGCGTCCGGCTCGTCGAGTCGCTCAAGTCGCGCTTCGCGCCGAACGAGCCCTTCTCCTCGAGCCGCGGCATGAAAGGCGAAAGGATGATCCTGGCCGACCTCTACGAGGCGGAGCGGAACGGCGACCAGCTGTCCTCCGTCCTCGTCCACGCCCTGTCCGACTTCATGCTTTCGTACAACGCGCCTCCGGCCACGCTCGCCGCCATCGAGCCGGGCGCCGGCTATTCGCCGGCGGCGATGCGACGCTTCTACCTGTTCGGGGAGTTCTTCTCGCTCCACCTCGCCGAGCGCGCCGTCTTCGGCGGCGATCCCGCGGCGGAAGGCGCCGATCCCGGCGCGGCGCGGAAGCTCCGGGAGCGGGTCGCGGCCCGCTACGATCCCGCCGGGGCGCTGCTCGGCGAGGACAACCTTCGCGCGCGCTACACCGCGGAGCGCGCCGAGCTCGGCGCTCTCGTCCGCAACCACTTCCTGGCCCTGGACCTCGCCGAAAGCCACGGCGAGGGCCGGCTTGTCGCCGCCTTCAGGGAGGCGGCCTCCGGCGCCTACTCCTTCCCCGAGGAGCTCGTCGCGCGCCTCGGCCTCGATCCCGCCGTCCTATTCGCGCCCTCGCCGAAGCTTTAGCCCGGATCCCCCGCCGGCCGAGCACGCGCCCCGGGCCAGCGAGGGAATCCCGGTTTCGTCGCGCGGCCGGCGGGAAGGCCGGGACAGGTCAAACCGGCGGCAGTTCGATGGCGATCGCCGGCCTCCGGCCTCCGTCGCCGGCCTCGTGGCGCAGGACGAAGGCGCCGGCCAGGCCCGCCAGGACCGGGTCGCCGGCGAGCCGGGCGACCATCGCCGCGGTCTCCGCGGCCGCCGCGGACTCGTCCGCCGGCTCCCAGGAAAAGACGAGCCGGTCCCCGCCGCCTTCGCCCTCCCTCCCGAGATCGATGGCCACCGGCCTTCCCGCCTTGGCGAGCTCCGCGACGACCTCGTAAAAGAGCAGGGCGAAGCTCGACGTTTCCTCCCCCCGGATCCTGCGGGAAAATCCGCCGACGCGGAAGGGGACTCCCGAATCGTTCCCGGTCCGTTCGGCCACGGCCGCGACGAGGGGATGGAGGTCCATGGTCTCCGCGGCCGGCGAGGAGAGCAGGGCCGAATTGGCGAAGGACAGGGCCCTGACGCGCCGGGCGAGCCTGCCCACCGCCTCCGGTCCCGGAGCGGCGGATTCGATGCTGATGAGGCTCAAGACGACCTGGAGGTTGTTGCTCACGCGGTGGTGGAGTTCCTTGAGCAGGTTCTCCTTCGCCTCGATTTCGGCGCGCAGCGCCGCGTCGATGCGGCGCTCGGTCTCGAGCTCGGCGGCGAGGCGGTCGGCGAAGGCCTTCCGCTCCAGCGCGAGGCCCTCCAGGCTGGCGAGGATCCTCCGCGCCGCCATCGCCAGGAGGAGGCAGATGAGGGCCAGGTTCGATCCGAGCGCCAGGAAGGAGATCCAGGCCTGCTCGAAGGGCAGGATCCGCGCCAGGACCAGGGCCGCGTAGGCGCCGTAGACCGCCGCGGCCAGGAGGAGCGAGGCGATGACGAAGCCCCGGCTCCCGAGGAGGGCCGCGCAGAACACCGAGCAGATGAGCCAGATGTAGCCGGCGCCGTAGGGGCCGGTGGCCGCGAGCACCGCCGCCGCTATCGCGAAGTTCGCCCCGACGAGGAGGGCGAGCTTGGTCCGGTACCCGAGGCGGCGGCTCGTGGCGCCGGCCAAGATGGCGCCGTAGCCTAAGGTGTCGATGACGGCCAGGTACCACAGGCCCGAGATGACGCTCGCGTAGAGGCTCGGCAGGTAGGCGATCCCGCCCGCCACCGCGAGGAAGCGGAGGAGCTGGTCGAGAATCTTGAGCCGGGCGTCCTGGATCCGTTCCATCCCCTGCAGGGTGGCACGAAGCGCCGGCCGGGTCAACGGCCTTCGGCCACCGCCGCGTCCCGGGACCCCGCGGCGCGACCTGCGCCGGCCCCGGCGCCGGCCCCGGCGCCGGCCCATGCGACGGCCCATGCGACGGCCCCCGGGCCGGTCCCCGCGCCGGCCCGGCACTGGCCCCCCGCGGCCGCTTCGCGCTAGGATGCTTCCATGAGAACCAGGACGGGCGACGAGATCGCCGGCCTCGCGGCGATGGCCGCCTGCGCCTTCCTCTGGAGCATCGCCGGGCTCGTCATCAAGCTCGTCGATTGGAACCCCCTCGCCATCGCCGGCGGCCGAAGCCTCATCGCCGCGGTCTTCCTCCTCGCCTGGGTGCGCCGGCCCCGCTTCACCTTTTCCGGCGCCCAGCTCGCGGCCGCCCTGGCGAACGCGGCGACGATGCTGCTCTTCGTCTACGCGAACAAGACGACGACCTCGGCCAACGCGATCCTCCTCCAGTACGGGGCCCCGGTCTACGTGGCCCTGCTCGGCGCGCCCCTACTCAAGGAAAAGCCCCGCGCCGAGCATTGGGCGGCCCTCCTGGCCATCGCCGCGGGCATGATCCTCCTCTTCATGGAAGGCCTGGGCGGCGGCAGCCTCTTCGGCAACCTCGCGGCCGTCGCCTCCGGCGTCACCTTCGCCCTCTACATCCTCTTCATGCGCAAGCAGAAGGGGGGCTCTCCCATCGAGTCCGTCATCCTGGCCCACGGGATGGTCGCCCTCGTCGCGCTCGCCGGTTCCTTCTTCCTGCCGCCGCCGACCCCGAGCTGGCGCTCCCTCGGGGCCCTCGCGGTCCTCGGCGTGTTCCAGATCGGCCTGGCCGCGGTGTTCTTCTCCTACGGCATCAAGCGCGTCAGCGCCGTGGCGAGCGTCCTCGTCGCCGTCATCGAGCCCGTGTTCAATCCGGTGTGGGTCTTCCTGGTCACCGGCGAGGCGCCGGGGGGCAAGGCGATCGCGGGCGGACTCGTGATCGTCGTCGCCGTCATCGTCTCTTCCGTCGTTTCCGTGCGCCGCGACTCCGCGTCCGGCGGCGCGGCGGGCGAGGAGTCCGCCTAACCCTTGTCGGGCCCGGCCGCCGGGGCTGGGGCCGTGGCCGTGGCCGTAGCCGGGGCCGCGGCCTCCGGCCGGGACGCGCGGGCCCTGAGGAGGCTCGCGCGGTCCAGGAGTCCGGCCCGGTGGAGGGTCGTCCGGTTGCGTCCTCCCGACTTGGAGAGATACAGGGCCTTGTCGGCGCGGTCGATGTAGGCCTCGGCGTCGATGTCGCGGAGGCCGGAGATCAGGCAACAGCCGACGCTGGCGGTGATCCGCAGCCGGCGCCCCTCGAAGGGTACCACGAGCTCCTCGATCGCGACGCGGATGCGCTCCGCCACCTCGAGGAGGGCCGGCTCGTCGCAGTCCACGACGAGGACGCAGAACTCCTCGCCGCCGAAGCGCGCGGCGACGTCCTCGCCGCGGATCGAAGCGCGGATGGTTTCGGCCATCGCGCCCAGGACCGCGTCGCCCGCCAGGTGGCCGTAGGTGTCGTTGAAGAGTTTGA